>CAMEXG010000018.1 GCA_945947045.1 uncultured Spirochaetales bacterium
AGGAGAAGATGAAATACTTTGAAAAACTGAAGAAACTATTTAATATTGTAAGTGATGAAGCAAAAGACCTTACACTTGTATACACTGGAGTGAATGCAACAAAGGAGGAAATTATGGAGAATGGATTTGACTCTATCTGGGAAATAGCCAAAACAGAAGGAATTTCTATTGGAGAGAAAAAAGGCATCTCTATTGGAGAAGAGAGAGGCATATCCATTGGAGAAAAAAGAGGAATCTCTATTGGAGAAAAGAGAGGTATATCCATTGGAGAAAACAAAGGAATTCTGAAGTGTATACTTGGCTTTCAAAATAAAAACAACTGTTCCTTCGACGAAGCTGCCGATGCTATAGGAGTCTCCAAAGAGACAGCAGCACACTTAAAAGAATTAGAACTAATCTAGGCTTAAAGACAATCATTCGGTTTATATACGATTATTAATTAGAGGGCTTTGCAGCCCTCTTTCTTCACCACTCGATTCTGACTAAGCACCCGGCAACAGGATAATAGACAAAGGATGCTATCACTTTTCTTCCTGATTTCTCCAAAGCTTTTTTATAAGAAGAAAACTGACCGCTATATAAGAGGGCACAATGGGAGTCATTTGGGTCCAGAATAGAGTTCTTTTTCCCTGGGAAAGTCTTGTAATCGATTAAGACAACCCCCTCTTTTGTCTCCCACACCAAGTCTATGGTGCCGTTTACTTCAAATCCGTCTTCTTCGTATGTGAAGGGGCATTCGTGGAGAGTGTTATATTCTTCTCCATATTTTTCCTTTAGATACTCTTCCAGATTATTCCAAGCTCTTAATACTTGGCTGGAATCTGGTATCTCTTTTGAAAAACCATGGGACGCGATGATCGATGATATAAACTCAATGTCTTTTTTCTTTTCCAAGACACAGAACACATCATGAATGGCAGTACCGATAAGAGCAGAGTCTGCATCTGACGACACTTGGATGCGTGAAGAGAAATCCTTCTCCATAGAGACTCTTACATCCTTTAGAGGAGGAATAGAGCTAGGCTGAAGGTTCTTCTTCTCATATTCTTTCTTTACTCCACTCTCTATTAGAATAAGATTATCTTTTTCGTCAGATATTCTCTCTCCAACAAGAGGAGGAGTAATAATAGAAAACTCGTCTTCGGTGCTAAAGAAATCGAAAGACTCTTCTCCGTCATATCTGATACTTGGTTGGAGAGATATATTGGTCATCCATTTAAATGGATCCTTTTTTTCAAAGATGAGACACAAGTTCTCTTTTGCTCTGGTAACTGCAACATACATAAGTCTCTTTATCTCTTCTGTCCTCTTTCTTCTCAGAGCATCTATTTCATCTTGAGGTATCTTCTCCACTATTTCAGGCGCAAAAACAGACTGTGCTTTGCCGAAGACCCAAGGTAAGACTCTTATTACTCTTCCTTCTTCATCTTTTGGATCAGAAATAGCATTTACACTAAAGTATTCTTGAAGGATTCTTTTTTCCGAACATAGATCATCACTAAGGCTTCCAATAATTACACTCTTCCATTCCAAGCCTTTAGATTTATGCATCGTAAGAATATTTACACCGTCTTTGTCTCCAGGAATACTTATGCCTCCTTCCTTCGTCAGTTCAATAATCAAGCCATTGACGGTTGCAGGAAGAGACATAGATATGGCATGACATTCATATTCCTTAGCAGTGTTGATAATAGAATCTAAGATTTCTTTTCCAGATTCTACATCTGCCATTTCTTTTACTTTGTCAAAGAGATTGAGCTCAATAACCAAAGTCTCGACAATCTTCGATACTGGGTATTCTTTGATTCTCTCTGAAATATCCAGTGTCTTTACTACTAATGGAATAGAGTTAAGATATGTATCATCTTCCTGGGAATTAAGAATACCATCTATGACGGCACTAGTAGTTGCACCTTTCAAAGAAAGACGGGCTATCTTTGCCTTTGATAGTCTATCGTTTGAGTCAGCAATAAGAGAGAGAATGGAGACAAATAACTCTAAAAGAGGGTTTGTTACATCTACACTACTCTCAATATTTACTTTTACACCATAAGCCTTCAATGAAGCAGATAATGTATCACACTCCCGATTTGTTCTGAAGAGGACTGCTATCGATGATGGTTTTTCACCATTTTTAATCAGAGAAAGAATATATCTGGATATTCCATCATATAATTCTTCTTCTCCTCTAGCATCGAGAATAGATAATGTACCCTCTTCATTCTTTGTCGCTTTAAGTACGACATCTTCTTTTTTGAGTGTTGAGGAGAATGCCCTGGAAAAAGCATGATTTGTAAAAGCAACAAGATTCTTATTACTTCGCCAACTGTTCTTCAAAGACTCCTGCCATGATCCATCTGAAGAGGTGACTTTATTCACTACTTTCTGCACCAGGTTGGTATCAGTACCTCTGAAGCTGTATATAGCCTGCTTCAAGTCACCCACCCAATAGCTCCTTTCAACAAGTTCGGATATTTTATCAAACATCTTGACTTGTAGTGGAGAACAATCCTGATACTCGTCTACAAAGACAACTTTGTATTGTTTCTTTATGTCTTCCTGAACCTCAGGAATATCTAAGAGAGAAAGAAAGCATCGCTCCATATCATCAAAGTCGATTACTCTCATTTTCTTCTTATACTCCAAATAGTTTTGTCTCCATAATGAAGCAACAGAGAACACTCTCTTTATGTATTCATCTATATAATCCCAATAATTGGAGCTTTCATATAGGTTTAATAGTTGAGAGAAAAAAAGAGAAGAAGAGAAGAATTCATTGGTGGCATTTAGATTAAACTTTGACATGAAACTGGTTTTGAACCAAACAAGATCTTTTAGTTGCAAGTTCTTTTCAGAGTATTTCACTCTTCGTTTTGCTTCTGAAATCAAGTCCTTTCTTGTTTCATTCTTTGACCTATCAGGAAGAGAATTAAAGCATCTTTCAAAAGAATCAAGCTCTCTCTTTACTTCTTCTTTGTTATTTGGAACAACGCATCCTTCTTTTCTCATTTTTGATGTAAACAAAAGAGAAGCATTTAGGCTTTCATCCAAGGAGTCGATAGAATATAGACGGGCATTTTCTACGATGTCTCTTACTTGTCCTTTCCAAAACTCTTTATCCGTACCTGCACTTATTCCTGGAATAGGAATAACAAGTGTCTCTGCAACATCGCCCAAGAAGGCCACATCATCCTCAGAGAGTATGGAGTTCAGGGACTGGGACAGGAAAAAGTCTTTGTCTTCATCTGACAGTACATTAATTTTCGGACTAAATCCCAATAGATACCAATACTTTTCAAGGAATGTCATTGCAACTGAGTGGATAGTCCCGATAGTAGCCATATCAACTTCTTCAGCTTTTCCGGCCATCTCCTTTGAATATAACTTGGCCTTGGCTTTTCTTTTCAGCTCTCCTGCAGCAAGCTCGGTAAAGGTGGTCATCATCACGTTCTCACCCTTGACCTCTCCTTCTCCTAGAATAGATGAAAGCTTCTCTGTGAGGAAAAAAGTCTTGCCACTTCCGGCACCAGCACTGACATATGTTACATTCTTCATCTCTTAACCTCACTTTTTAAAGCATTCATAATCCGAGAATCTATTTCCCTTCTTGTTTCCTTCCTCATCCAAAGGAAGAGGAACCATATCATTTTGATTTTTTGAATAATCCAAGAGAGACTGGGATTTACCATCTCCAATCTCTATTCTTCCAGATGAAATCTCATTCTTTCTGAAGGCAAAAGAGTTCTTTATCTCATCCAACAATGGTTTATCTCTCTCAGGAGAAATAGATATTGTACCCCGTCTTCCCTTAAGGTCACTGGAAGTGAAGATGGAAAGAGACGGCAGGAGTACATAAGAGACGACAACGACTTTCTTATTCGTCTCTTTTTCCAATGCCGTTCTATACAGCTCCAACTGAATCGAGAGATTATCGGAGATACGATTCCTATAATAAGAGAAGGAACTACTCCATTTAAAATCGAAGATATATAGGTCTCCGTCTCTATTTTCAAGAACCATATCAATCGATCCGTTTATAGGAGTATCGTCATAAAGAGATACATCAACACCCGAGAATCTATTCTCCGTAGCATAGACCACAAGATTATTATCTTTTATTACTTCCAAGAGCTTCTTTAAGCACAGTTTAAGTTCATTCTTAAAAATAAGAGTCTGGTTTTTGTTTTCATCAATTAATAGTATCGCCCCCTTCTCCTTGATTACATCTTCTATTATTTCGTCGCTTCTCTCATTTAGGATGTTTTCAATATACTCGGGAGTTCCACTGCCTATTACATCCTTCTTCTTGGAAAAGATTACTTCTATGACTCTGTGGGCGACTGTGCCCATAGTGGAAGAGAGTTTATTCATCTCTGCCACTCCTACAGGATTAAGACCAAGAATACTAGACATAAAGTAATCGAGAGGATGGAAAATAAGGTTCTCCAGAGAGGAATAACTCTCATGATCAGGCCACTTTATTTTGTGGCAGGCGGAAAATGTGACATAAGCGTCGTTTTCCGGGAGATTATTGGAGAAGACATCGGCTTTTTCCATCTTATCTCTTGATATGCAGGGCTTTTTGACTATCCTCGAAAACTCTTCTTCTTTTAATTTTTGGAAAATCCTGATTAAAAATGGATTATGTAGGGAGTCTTCCATACTCTCAGTATCCGACACAAGTACAACATCCATCTTCTTCTTTGCATATCTAAAAGGAATGAGAGTAGACTTCGTATGATACTCCATCTCATTCTCCTCTTTCCAGAAATAAGGCAGAGTATAGACAAACTCTTTCTCTATGGGGCGAAGGAATGAAGAAGATAATACTGTATTAGAGATTTCATCTAATCCATTCCAAATTATTGAGTCAGGGAAAGAGACAAAAGAGAATGGAGACGATACCTCAGACAAGGATCCTCTTTCCCTCTCATACTCAGCAAAGGAGAGTGGTCTTGAGAGAAGAGAGATAAGCCCTTCTATCTCTATATATGGCACCATCTCCCTCTCGTCGTCAGATAAGTATGAAAGTATGATCTGAAGTTCGTTACTTATATAAAAGAAACCGCTCTTTTCCTGCTTGGAGAGAGAATAACTGATAAGAGCGTCGATAAATGTAGTGATATCCTCTTTCCTGACACAATCATTATCTAAGTAATACTCTTTCTTCGGTAAAAATGAATCTACGATCCTCTTTCTATAAGAGAGCGTGACTTCTCTTTCTTTTTCATCTTTTAGTGCAGAAAGATCTTTAGCTAAGTATTCGTCTATTATTCCTTGGCATCTACTATTGAAAAAGCCACCTGTTGAAACGACAGCATTTGAGAGAGCCGAACCTAAGGAATAAGGAATTGGGCTGGAGGGAGTCGTCAACCATGACAATAGATACTCTGGGTTCAAAGGATTCTTAAAGAGCCTGAGGCCAAGGATCGGGAGCCCCGCTATTTCCGTCATTCCTGAGACTGTGGAGCCCACAGCAGGCTTATTCTCACTTTTAAGCCAGTTATCAAGAATATCCGGGTGGGATTCGATATAGACGCTGTCTCTTCTTTCTTCTGTGACTAGATACCTATAGGCATCTTCATTTGATGAGAAAGACAATATATTAAAGGAACTGTCATTCTTTATCTCAAGGTCGTTTCTCTCTCCGGAGATGAAAGATGTGACTCTGCCTAGATCCGTGTCTTCGTTCCTTATACATTTGTCGGAGACAGAAATAGTCACGCCTCTTTTTTCCAAAGAATGCAAAAGACTAATTATAAGGGGATGAAAAGATCCGATGGAGAAAGGAACTACAATCTCCAAGTTCTCAGGAAGCATTAAGCCATTATCTACATCCGTCCTTACGCTTTCGATTCTTTCCCAAATAGAGTCAAGAGAAAAGAATCTTTCTATGGCTTTCAAATCTTTAAAAAGACAAGAAGGCTGCTCCTTTTCTTCTTCCTTCCAGCCATAAGAGACAAGAGTATCTCTCCAGGAAAGGAGACTCTCACTTGTTCCGAAGGGATCAAGGTCAAAGGATTCTTTAAATACAGCACCTGTAGTTGACAAGTATCTGTCTATGGCTTTCTTATAGGAGAACACCCTCTCCAAGTAACTCTTCTCCTCCCTCTTCCTTCCTCCGTGGAGCTCAAGAATATTCAACAGCCCCTCTATACCTTGAACTGTCTCGTTAAAAGAAATGCTACTTAAGTCTCTGTAGACGTAACCCGAATAACCAGGAAAGAAGAATATTTTCATCTCTGCCTCCATTTATATAATAGCACCCACCGCATTATTACCTCAAACAAAAGAAATAGATATTAATTCTTTGTTTCCTACGTCTTTTCAAACTATTCAAATATTGAAGATAAAGGAGTAGAAGATGATTTACTACAAGTACTTAATTACAACAAACGATAGCTTGTTTAACAGGAAGTCTATTGACGAAGAAAAATGTAGAGTAAATAACATCGTCGATGAGTTTAATTCAAATCTGGAAGAAGACTTAAGCGTTTACATTACAAAAATAGAGAAGTCTCGGTTGACACTTTCTCTCTCCTCCTCCCTCGACGCAGAAAGGGATATTGAAATAAAGATTGCATCTCTTATCAACATACTGGGAATAAAACCTCAATATTCTATAGAGAAAGAGGAAATATCTATAAAAGAGTTTGCCAAATCCATCTCTGACGGAACAAAGAATGGATATATAAGCGACCCGGATGAAATATGCCAAAAGAACTCGGTAGGTGACAAAAGATACTGCATGATACAGAAGGATTTTAATGAAGAGATGATCGAAGAGGACTTAGGCTCTTCCTTGGTCTTCAATTCTATTGAAGAAGAGAAAGAGAGAATCTTCTCTCCATCTGCTCCCAAAGAGTTTATTTGTCATCCTGTCCACTATATCATTGCATCAGAAAATGAAGACTTAAGATTAGAGATGAGAAGGCAGCTTCTCTACTCTCTCTATAAAGCAAAGAGGCTCAAGAGCAGAAGAGTATCTATCCTCTCTCTTAATCCACTTCAAAATATTTTCTCCAGTAGATTCAAGGAATCAGGGACAATTGCAGATAGACTATACACAAGAGGTGACGGAGGTACAGTCATTATCTCTTGCAATAAGGAAGAAGATGAAAATGAGGAGATCTTTAATTCTATCGACTCCGAAGAACTTGATGAAATCATGGTAAAAGCCAACATACATCGAGATAATGTCCTTACAATCATTGAGCTGGATAACGAAAAAGAGAAATCTCTAAATGCAATAAGAAAACTTGCTGACAAAATGAACTTTGTCATTCTCAAAGAAAACTTGGTCTTTGACGATTGCGCCAAAGATTACTTACAGCTTCTTGCAAAGAAAGACGGCATAGAGAATATAGAGAGTTTACTGGATAAAGTAGTTCCAGGCGAAGGTTATCATTACTCAAACCTTACTTCTATCTACGACAATTGGAAAGAAGGAAGAAAGAAGGAAGCATTCCCCGCTTACAGCTCTTTCATGTCAAATATCCACATGACAAGTAAGAATAAGCCGAAAGGCAATGCTTATAAAGAATTACATAGTCTCATTGGACTAGATAAGGCAAAGGATGTAGTCGATGAAGCTATTGCCTATTACAATATGGAGTCACTTTTGAAAAAGAGAAATCTCAAACCATCTTCCCCTTCCCGCCATATGGTCTTCTATGGCGCTCCAGGAACAGCCAAGACAACTGTAGCACGTCTTTTTGCCCAGATTATGAAAGACAACGGAGTTCTCTCAAAAGGTGAACTAATAGAAGTGGGAAGAAAAGACTTGATAGGAAAGTATGTAGGCTGGACGGCAAAACAAGTAGAGAGTGTGTTTAAAATGGCAGAAGGCTCCGTTATCTTTATAGATGAAGCCTACTCTCTGGTGGACGGCCACGACAAGCTCTATGGGCAGGAAGCTATAAACACTATAGTTCAGATGATGGAGAATATGAGAGAAAATACTATCGTCATCTTTGCTGGATATGAAAAAGAGATGAAAGAGTTTCTCTGCCAAAATCCGGGGCTACGCAGCAGAATCCCATTCCATGTTCATTTCCCCGATTACTCCGACTCCGAGCTACTGGAAATCTTGAAGCTCATGGCAGAAAACAACAACTACACTCTTACAGAGGACGCAGAGTGGAAGGCCAGAGAGATATTCAAGGTCGCCTCTCTACAAAAAGACTTTGGAAACGGAAGATTCGTCAGGAATCTATTTGAAAAGGCGACGATGAAAAAAGCCTTAAGGTTATCAGGCTCTCTCATCGAATCCATATCGGACACGGAGCTGATGACACTAAGCGAAGAAGACTTTGTAATGCCAGAAGAATATTCAAATGAAAGAAAGACCAGAGTCATGGGATTCTCAGCATAAGGAGGAAGTATGAGAACAATGCCATATGTAATAAAGAACGAGGAAGGAAGAGATTATCAATATGATATCTTCTCACTTCTCTTAAAAGATAGAATCATTTTTCTTAACGGAGTAATAGACGACAATATTTCAGACACCGTCATAGCCCAGTTGTTGTATCTTAATAGCGTCGATAACGAAAAAGAGATATCTCTATACATCAACTCTCCCGGAGGAAGCGTCTCTTCAGGCCTCGCCATCTACGATACAATTAGATTCATTAAGGCTCCTGTCCATACTATCGCTATGGGCATTGCAGCCTCTATGGCTTCTCTTCTTCTCGCTTCCGGCGATAAGAGATCACTTCTTCCTCATACGAAAGTGATGATTCATCAGCCTCTCATTCCAGAGGGTATCGGAGGGAAGGAGACTGAGATCTCAATACTTGCCAAAGACCTTTCCCAAACAAGAAAGACAATAGCAAAGATTCTTTCCAAACATACGGGAAAGAGCCTAAAGCAAATAGAGAAAGATATCGAAAACGATAGATATATGAATGCAGAAGAAGCCATAAGATATGGTATTGCAGACACTATAATAGAGAGTGAAGTATAAGAGGATCGGGTGACAGTAATATACTCAAATTTCCATGACAGCGATACATACCTTCTCAGAGGAATCTGGGAAGGATTGGAGGCCAAAGTAATCGAAATCTCACTTGATGATAGCGGGAGTTTTGATAACTCTCTATTCTCCTTCGAGTCTAAAAAGGAGGAAATAAATAGAGCTATAGAGAGGGAAGAAGATACTCTCATCATCTGTGGCCATGGTACAGAAGATGGTTGCTTATCACCTCATTTCGATTATACACTTTCTTCTTCCAACAAAGATATGATCAGAGCAAAACGATTTATCGGAATATGGTGCAATGCCTCTACCTTTGCCAAGAAGAACAATGTTCCCGGCTTCTTTTCTTCTATGTTCATCTCAAACACAGATGAGGCTGGTTGTATGGGAATAGATAATGTGGATGAAGAGAGAATCAAAGAAAGCGAGATAAAGTTCGTCAATACCCTTAACTCTCTTCTAAGAAACAATTTACCTATGGAAAAATGGAAAGAAGCCTTTACTTGTATTGTGGACGCCACAAACGAGGTGGAAGTCTTCAACTTTTCGTCTCTTCTATACATTGAATAATAAGAAAAACTATGCATATTGTGGCTACCGAGGAAAAAGGTAGCCAATTATTGTAACATACGAAAAAAAGGCTACAATATAGGCATAGGGGGATTTATGTACGCTTTTCTTATTTTATTTGGACTTGTAAGCTTGTTCATTGTAAACATCATATGCGGAGTTATTTCCGAGAAAATCAATAAAGAGAAAGGGTATGACGGAGGCTTTGCCTGGGGATTCCTGTTATGCGTTCTAGGAATAGTAGTAACAGCAGTAAGACCTTATAGGCAAACAAATGAAACAAGGAATAATAATGTTTCAGATGTACCCCATATCTTCTGGTGTACTGGCTGTGGATCTACTTTTTCATCAAATAATTCCAGACATACAGAATGCCCGACCTGTAAATGTAAACTAGAAGAAACAACTATTCCTGCAGAAGATTGGAGAAGACTACAAGAAGAAGAAAAACTTCAACTAAAAAGGGAGTTTGCCAATGGTAAACATATAAAAAGCAGTCTCTATAATGACAACAATAAAGAAAAAACCGATAGCAGTTCTTTTTCCAAAGCAGATGAAATAAGAAAGTTCAAAGACCTATTAGATGAAGGCGCCATTACTGAAGAAGAGTACGAAAGGGCAAAGGCAAAGCTACTCTCATAACAATATTTCATCTATTTCTTTTGTTTATCTCCTCTTTCCGTTCTATCTATTAGTAGAAGGAAAAGACTTATGTACTACAAAATGTGTTTCAAAATCGGAGATAGTTTAAGAAAAAACCACATAGACACCATTCTATCCATCATAAAGGAAGAAGCATACGACCCTTCATTTCTCCTGGATGATAAAGGATATGTTGCATATGGCGATGAAGACAATGAAAAGATATGCATGGTAGCATCATGCAACAAAAGAAGTCTCGAGTTTTTCATTGATCATATAACTGACTCTCTTGAACTGAGACTGGATGAAAGCGGCATCAACGAAGTTTCTCCCTCCTCCTTCTTTTCTCTTGTAGACCGTGCAAAAAGAAGCCAACATATGCTCTATGTAGGATCCTCCGATGCTGCAACAAAAAACCTCGACGGTATTTCCATTGAAAAAATTCCAATGACCAATACCTACATGAGTCATGATCATTCTTATTTTTCATACCCTATTTCACTGGAAAAAGAGATAGAAAGAATAGAAAAAGAAAGCAAAGAACATCCTCGTTACAAACAGAATAAATCTAATTACTACCTTCTTTCCCTGAGTAATGAAAGAAGAACAGTCATGAGAAAGACTCTATTAAAGACTCTTTTTGATAATAACCGCCTCTTCTCTTCATATTACGGCTATGTAGAGATCACAAACAAAAACAATGAAGACTATCCAATTTCACTGGATATTTTCAAAAGGACAATAGAAGTAATTAAGGGCGGTGTAATAGTATTATCCTTTGAAGATGAAAACATCTTCAGAAATAGAGATGAATTCGATGATTTCTTAGATATCATAGATTCAAAACATGATAACCTTATTATCATTGAAAGCTCTTACTATGATGAGAGACTAGTCAAGACTTTGACAGATGAATATAGGGATATTCCTCTTAAGCTGATTCAAGATCCAGGTTTTACAAAAGAGGAAGCAATAACAATACTGGAAAGAGAGAGAAGTATTGACTCTCTTAAAGGAGATATGAATTCTCTTATGAGAGAATCCAGTAAAAACTACTTTTCATATCAGGATTTATGTTCCATATACGATAAAGCATCCAATTCATCAGATAATACTAAGGAAAAGAGTCCAATGGAAAAACTCTCAGAGCTTCCTCACGCAGAAAGAGCAAAGGATTTGATAGAATCCATCATCTCCTACTCCGCTCTCTTGGAGGAGAGAAAACTTAGAGGCTTTAAGTCTAATTACTGCCCTGCTTTGAACATATTCCAGAGACCTAATAATAGAATTTTGACAGATATCCCGTCACTTAACATGGTCTTTATAGGAGACAGAGGAACGGGTAAAGAAACTGTTGCAAGGCTGTACTCTGAAATTCTTGAAAAAGAAGGAATTATCTTTAAAAATGACTCTGCTGACAATATACAGTTTGTAAATAAAGCACACTTGGAATCAAAATCACCAGCAAAATCCATAGACACCGTCAATAAGCTCTTTAATAGATCAAGAGGCGGACTAGTTTTCATCAATTGGCAGGGACAGAGTTTTGACGAGAGAGTAAAGGATAGAGAGTGCATCATTCTCGAAAACATCATCAATATGATGGAAAAACATAAAGGTGAGCTTGTTGTAATACTCTCTCTCAGTAAGGAATCATACTCGGATATTACAAAACGTAACCCTGGCCTCCTCTCTTCAATTCCCTACTCTCTCCACTTCTCTTCTTACTCAAACCAAGAGTTGTGGGATATCTTCTCATACCACTTGTCAAAGAAAGAATTAAAGGCAGAAGAAGGAGTAAAAGAAAGAGTGTTTGAAATACTTGATGAATTGAGGAACAAAAAAAACTTCTCTTATGGTGACACCATTAATGACATGATCACCAAAGGAGAAGTGAAACTCTCAAAAAGAACAACGCAGGAATCTAAAGACGATGAATTGATCACACTAAGAGTCGATGATTTGTATTGAAAGAAATGATAGGTTGAATAGTGAAGAGTATTATTCAAAAGAAAAAAGCTCTCTCGAGTCTGATCTCTATCTTACAAATAGAAACAAACCCATTAGGAGGCCCACTCCATCAGGGCCTCCCTTATTCTCGCCGTTATGGCATTTTTGCGGTTGACTACAGTGTTGGGAGTACACCCTAGTTTATTCGCAATCTCATTGTTCGACATCTCTTTTGCACCGAAGATGCCGTAGGAATGGAGGGCGATGTAGCGGTCCCTTTTTGGAAGGGATGCTATTACACAAAACAGGGCCCTTTCCTCTTCGCGCTCCAGTAACGCCTCTTCCAGTTCCTCGTCCCCTTCAAGAAAGTAGGAGAATGTGGTCTCCTCACCTTCCTTGACTTCCCTATCTAGGCTTTCGGAGTTCTCCACCACCATTGCCCAGAGTGCAGTCTCAACTGTCTTATTAGATTCGATGCCTGAGAGAAGAGAAATATTCTCAATGCTCTCCTCGAGGCCATTCTCCCTTATGGCCTCAAGTGCAGCTCTCACCTTCTTCACGTTTGAGAGCATGTTTGTGCCGATTGTGACAAGATTCTGTCTGTTTCTGATGTAGTCCAGGACCTTGGCCCTCATGGCATAGATTGCGTAGCTGACGAAGGCTCCCTTCCCTTCATCATATCTTTCAAGGCACTCCCAGAGACCGCAGTAACACTCCTGTCTGTAGTCATCCTTGTAGGCCGCACCCTTTCCTACGGCATAATTCTTGACAATAGTGTTGATGGCCCCCTCCATCCTATTCATGAGTTCTTCAAAAGCCCTCATGTCGCCGTTCTTGGCAATAACTGCCAACTGGTTGATATCCATTTCTTCCATTTTTTCTTCTCCTTACGCTGTAGCTGGTCCATGGCGAACTGATTCGTCATCGTTTCGTCGCGATTTGCGACCCGAAAACTGTTGTGTGATCTTTCTCCGACTACGGTGCCAGGCTCAGCAAGGAGCACTCTGGACCGGGGGTGTTTGATAGATGGATATTTGTCATGTAATGCTTCTCCCCGGTCCCTTTGGACTCTCAAATAAGGATCGATTAAAAATGAATGCTATTTTTGTGGTGAAAGAAGGAAGCCTTCTTGTATTCTCTGATAGGTCTCCCGAGTATCTCAGCTCTGAACCTATTTCTTATTGTGACTATACAATAAAGGAAAGAATAAAAAGTGTCAATAGTTTTTTGTTTTATTTTTTATAAACATTTAAATTTCTTTAAAAATAATAGAAATTTAGTTTTTTATTATAAATAAAACGATTTTGTGTTTCTATTTTTCACTCTATAGAGAGATAAGGAGTAATATATGATTAGATTTGAACTAACTAGAGTAAATGAATCTTTTGACAAACTCGCATCATCTCTATTAGAAGAAAAGCCTTCATCACTTTCTTCTCTTTATGAGGCGCTTCTTCCTTGGTATAAGGCATGTAATGAGATTCAATATCCTCAGCTTTATACTCTTTTCATGGGAGACGAAGAAAGCTTCAATTCCTGGGAAGAGATTGAAGACTATCTACCTTACATGGCTCTTAAGAATGTTACAAAAAACAAGATTATAATCGAGGCTGAAGAAGAGTTGATGCATAACGTATTTCTTCTTCATCTCGCAATACACACAGATTCAGATCTTGCTCTTATTTCAGAAGATGAACTGTATATTCCTAACGGAAATTATGATGATTTAAAGTTTATGATGAAACTAAACAATATCAATTACTCTTTCTCAGGCTACGTTGTGAAACTTGAACATATGAAGAGATAGTCATCTATTAAAAATGACAACGGACTGTTGTGGCGTATCACATACCGTCCATTGAAAATCATATATCATTAGATAAAACGACTAGTATTCTTTACCCCATCAAAATACAGGAAAGCAATCTGATACTGATACATAAAATGCCAGGACGAGGTCTTGGCATCTTTTACTTGTCACATTGGTGGACAATCTGAAATAAGCCTATAAGGAAAGTGGATATACTGGCTATATATAAGAGGGGCAGTCTCGTATTATCGTGAGACTGCCCTATATAATTCTTTTAAAGAAATAAACCGATACGTTTGGAAATGTTTATTGACGCATCCTTCTACAAAGAACGGAAAGTTCTCTATATTTCTCATCAAGCTTATCATCGATCTCAGAGAGTCCTCTTATTTCTCCAACCTCTTTCTTAATAAAGTATGGAGGATAGAGCATATAGTCGTCTTTTTCTATTGTGTCTCTCTTTATTCGTATTGCCCTACCTTTTAGATCCCCTGCGTTTTCTTCATCTCCAGAAATAGAAGCAGCGATTTCTGAACAAGTAACGTCATCAAAGACAATATCGACTTCATCAAGATTAAGCATCAATACTTCTTCTCTCTTATTGCTTCCATCAATGGAAATAATATTGGAGAACCTTCTATCAAAAGAAAGAACAGAGAGAGAAGAATCAATATTGAAGACCTCTTTTCTAATCTTGTTTGCTAGTCCCTTACCAAAAGACAACAAAGTTGCGGATACGAAGAATAGTGTCTTTGCGCCTCTTTCAATCAAGGTCTTAATTATTGAAAAACCTTCACCCAGAGAATAGTTGGATTCACGGATCACTCTCATTCCTACATTAAGAACGGAGAAAGATAATACTTTATTGGGATACTCTAACCCGTTGTTATTTTTGTTTTTTAAGCTTTCTTCCCCTGTTATTTGCCCAATAAACCTACATCTATTTAGTTTATCTTTCGAAACTGTCATTATCAGAAGCATCTTTGAGAGAGTTCTTTCATAGATGTCATCAATTGAAAACAGAACATCACACTCTTTATCTTTACCAATAGACATGAAGAGGCCAGGAAGAGTTTTGGACTCAACGAGAATATAATCACCATGGGTTATAGATAGAATAGATTGAGAAAGTCTGACTTCGTCATTTGTATAATGCCTTGAAATATCTCTTCTCCAGATAAAAGCCAAGAGATCATATATCTCATCCACTTCTATCTCAAAGCCACAAGAAGAGAAGAAAGAAGAGGTGGACGTTTCAAATCCTCTACTTAGTTCCTCCTTCAGATTAAGGCTGAGTTTATCACGAAGGGAACTGATAAATGAGAATATCTCATACTCTTCCATTCCACAATTCTTCTCTATCCATCTGGCTCTATAAGCAAGTTCCGTCAACTCTTTATAACCCAGGCCATTGGCAATATCTATTCTATTCTCGTTTTCTTCTTTATTCTTATCTTCGCTTGTAAGATAAACAAAGAAGAGATAGACGATCAGCTTACCTACTATATCGAGGCCGCAACACTCATGGGATCCAATATGATTACTAAGCTGCATAGCTTTTTCAAAAAGAGATTTTCTTTCTGAAGAAGAGTGGTTGATGTTTCTATCTAATGTCATACCGACGCCTCCTTAGAGAAGAACAATATATCATTTCTCTCTTTTTCCAATTCCATTATCTCAGAAGATAACCTCTTGAACTTCAGGTAGTTTTTATATCTCTCGCTTATTCTCTTTATTTCCGGTTCACTGAATTCAGGAATCTCCAATTCAGCTACAGACTCATTACTTAAGATAGTCATAACTCTTCCACTTCTAAGTCTCTCAATCTGGTTCCAAGCATACTTGGAAGAGAGGAAGGCCATAATAAAATATGGGTTATATTTCCCATCTATCCCCCTGATAATCACAGAAAAAGAAGGAACAATAAGGCCCTCGTCTTCTTCTCTATCTATAGTGCAGCTGTCATAAGGAGTAGAGAGTTTCATTATTACGTCGCCCATTTTTGTATAGAACTTTTCTTTCACTTCTCTATTTAGCTTTACCTTTTGTAAAAGAGAGTGATCAATAAGGCCATCGTTTATAGCCTTCGGAACAAGAATCTTACCCTCCTGTAAGGAAGGATCATTATTCTCTCCCTCATATACTACACGCCGTGTCAGGACACCGGTAATAATATCATCAGTAATTTCTTTTAGTTTCAAATACAACCTCCAGATTTAGTTTAGTTTATCATTCGCAAAAGAAGGGGTCTACATGTTTTAAATAGTTTAATCAGTTTTAAGCAGCCCAAGACTCCAGCATAATTCTTATTTTCGCCTTGATGGCATTCTTTCTATTGACGATTGTATTTTCTGATACTTTCAATATCTTTGCCATCTCTTTGTTAGATATCTGCTCGTTTCCAAAGAGTCCATAAGAATAGACGATGATATTTCTCTCTTCTCTACTGAGATTTGAGATGGCTCTATAGAGAGCTCTGATCTCTTCTTCTTTATACACATTGTCTTCAAAGGAGTCTTCACCTGCAAAGTCCAAGAAAGAAGAGTCGTCTTTATCATTAAGCATGTTGTCTAGTGATAAAGTTCCGTTGACTCTCTCAGCCCACTTTACAGTTTCAAGTGTCTTTTTTGAGTTTATGCCTGAATACTTCATTAAGTTGTCATCAGTGTCATCAAGGCCTTCTTCTTTAATCCTAGCTCTTGCTTTATTGAGGCTTTTGATTTCATTGAGTTTTGTGGATCCAATACTCATTACATCCTGCTTTTCTCTTATATAGTCAAGAATTGCTTGATCTATGCATCTAGTAATATAGGAAGAGAAGGCACCCTTTTCCGGGTTAAATTTAAAGAGGTTATTATATAGTGATGAAATAGCTTCCGATTGGTATTCATCATAATGACATGAATTATAACCTGTGGCAAATCTCTTAACTTCCCTCTCGATAATATACTCTGACGCTTCTAATAGAGCCCTAAATGCCTTATTGTCTTTTCTTGCATCCATTGCCAGAGAATCTAAATCATACTTACCCATATTTTCCTCCATAAAAGACTAAAATAATCCAACACAAATCAACCCCACCCATAATTGGGGAGTAGACAGATATAAAAAATCAAAAAATCAAATTCGATTAACAATCACATCAAAGAGACATTAGATATAAATACAAACATAAGATCTCCTTTTCGCCGCCACATATGATGACAACAAAAATAATATAAAATAAAAAATCTCACTTAACTGTTTTATCTTCCTTAATCCTAATTAATGCACCTATTGTTGTCAACTATTATTTTGTTTTATTTTTATTAATCATTATCAATATCAAAAAAACTAACATCTCATACCTTTAATATAAAAGGATTAGAAGAAAAAAAACCAAGTATTTGTTTCTCCTGCTACTCTACACTAAAGAAAAGTAGAAATTAAGGAGAAAGCCATGGATAGAAATGAAATGATAAGCTTCGAGGAAATGGAAAAGGCAGAAGGCAATGTTGATACAGACGAAGAAAACATCTGCTACAGAATCGAAAGCGTCATACATGATATGATGGAATCGGATGGAGAAGTCGATTACCTGTTATTAAGCTACGCAACTGATGATATCCTTTGGGATTGCTATCAAGCAGAGTGTGTTTCTTCAGGTCTAGGCCTTACCTATTACAGTAGTGAGGATCACATGTACTATGAGATTATCTTCAATGAC
>CAMEXG010000019.1 GCA_945947045.1 uncultured Spirochaetales bacterium
TGGAAACATGGAGGACCTTCAGAATGCTATGAACTCCCTGGGATCCATATTCTCCGGTCAAAGCGGTCAGCATAAGAGAAAGATTACAATCAAGAGAGCAAGGGAAGTAATCAAAGAAGAGGAGATGGACAGAATCGTCGACATCGACAAAGCTGTTGATGAAGCCAAGGACAGGACGGAGCAGATGGGTATCATCTTTATTGATGAAATCGACAAAGTGGCATCCAGAGGCAATACAAGCGGCGCAGATGTATCGAGAGAAGGTGTCCAGCGTGACATCCTCCCTATTGTTGAAGGAACAAAGGTCAGCACTCGCTGGGGTGTAATCGATACGACGAATATTCTATTCATTGCCGCAGGTGCCTTCTCCCTCTCCAAGCCTAGCGACCTTATTCCTGAGCTTCAGGGTAGGTTCCCGTTGCACGTAGAGCTTAATGACTTGACGGAAGATGACTTCTATAAAATTCTGACGGAACCTCAGAATGCCATAACTAAGCAGTATAAGGCCCTTCTCTCCACAGAGAATGTTAACATCGAGTATGAAGACGAGGCCTTGAGAGAGATTGCCAGAATCGCAGCAGAAGTCAACCAGTCAAATGACAATATCGGAGCCAGAAGACTCCATACAGTCATGGAGAAGCTATTGGAAGAATTAAGTTTCTCTGCCAATGAACTCTCGGGACAGACCATCACCATCACAAAGGGATATGTGGACGAAAGACTGAAGAACATTGTAGAGAATCAGGATCTTTCAAGATATATTCTCTGATTTATGTTATTATGGCCCTATGCAGTATATAACCATCGTTGCAGATAGCTATGAAGAAGCGGCGGAAAAAGCGAGAAAAGAGTATGGGGACGCCATACGCATTCATTCCCGCCGGGATTTTACAACTCCTGGTGGTCTCTTTACACGAAAGATGAAAAAGTGTGAGATCACCTGTTATATCTCCTCCTCTCCACTTGAAGAAAAGACAGTGGGGCAGAGGGATATGAATGAGTTTGAAAAAGAAGCAAAGACTCCAGACCCTCATAAGCTTACATCCCAAGAACGTCTCGATACGGAGATACATCGTGGCACGGAGGAAGGATACCAGAAGGCTGTAAAGCTTTTGGATGAAAACTATATATCAGGGCCATTAAGGGAGAAGCTGCTGGAAGGGTTATCTTGTACCAGTCAGGAATGCTCCAGGGTGCTCAGCGAGAGAATACTGGAAAACACAAAGATGGATTATGAATCCCAGATTCATCCTTCTCGTGTTGTAGTATTCTTAGGTCCTACAGGGGCTGGAAAGACAACTACACTTGCAAAGGTTGCATGGTTATATAAGTCAAGTGGTAAAAAAGTCGGCATCATCACTCTCGATACATATAGAGTAGGCGCCTATGAGCAGATAGCAGCCTTTGGAGAGGGGTTGGGAATTCCTGTGGAAAAGGTCGGCAGGGAAGATCAGCTGATGGTTGCTATGGAGAAGTTTACATACTTTGATCTTGTTCTTGTAGACACCATGGGATTGAGCAGCAAAGACCTGGAGTTGAACTTGAGGCTTAAAGGTCTTGGCCTCCAGCTTTCAAGACTCAACACCACCTTTACTCTCATCGTCTCTGCAAGTATGAAAGAAGAAGACATGATGAGGCACTATGAAAGATATAAAGATGACTTCTCCATTACCTCGATCATCGTAACAAAGCTTGATGAGTCCATTACAATCGGCAATGCCCTCTCTTTTGCTTATTCAATTAATAAGCCCATACTCTTCTTTACTGACGGACAGAAGGTTCCTGAAGACTTGGAGAAGGCATCCACTGAAGTGATACTAGGTAATTTAAGAGGATTTGGACTGGATATGAGGGCGTATAGGGGACAGCTTTAATTATATCTTCCCGCTGTTTTTCATTACTTTCTCGATTCTGTCCACTATTTCCAGTATGGAGTCTGAATTACTCCAAAGGTAGTAAGAGCCCACGGATATTCCATCCCGCATAGCCGATGGAAGAGTAAGGGCTCTTTCTGTTGTCACAGAAGAAGGGGAAGTAATAAATCTGACAAGGTTATCAAGAATTACTTCGTCTACTTTTCCGTCATATGCCACGATATATCCCTTATTTGAGATCATGGCCACATCATCATCTATTCCCATTTCTTTTTTTACTTCTTCAAGTATCGCCTGAATCTCAGAGTCCAAAGTAAGAGTTATTGATGAACCATGGACGGTGGTCTTGCCCACTTCTCCCATTGCTTTCAAATAGTCGTTGAACATCTCTTCAATTCCTCCCTCTCCCTTTGTAGGAATGGAGGCGTAGCCGAGAATATCCGAAGCTATATTATATGGATAGTGTCTGGTCTCAATTTCAGAAAACTCAATATTAGGGGACAGGGATTCTTCTTTTATTCTAAGAGAGATTAAATCACTCTGGGGATTTGTTATTTTTGATGTAAGGGGAATGAAAGTCTCGCCTCTTTCCAATAGAGAAGCTATCTCGATGGCATCATAGTCAGAGTAATCTGAAAGAAATGATGATATTTGCTGAATCTTGTCTTTTTCCACCTTTACGGAAAAACCATAGTCAGGAGCTTGGATAGCAAGAATCCTTCCGCTTCTATCATAGATAGTCCCTCTGATATTGGTTGTAGATACGACAGGATCCTTGTATCCCCAAGTAACCAGTTCTTCGCTTAAGCATAGTGTTATAGCTCCGTAGATGATGAGAGCCGTTAAAGCCAAAGCAAATAGAATAAGAATGACCCCTCTGGGCTTGTTGCCATTGTCTACCATAATAAACATAATAGTTTTCAGAGTGGAGTTTTGTCGATAGTGAGTAGAAGCGATTATGATGATATGCCCTCTAATGGGGGAGGAAGAAGAGGAAAAGGCAACAAAGGTCTTACTTTAGGTGTCTTAATCTGTATCCTTGTTGTTTTGATCATTATTGTGGTCAGACTGATCTTCAAACCGGAAGAGAAGCTGGAGGTGTTACCCCCCAATACTATTGTAAAAGAAAGTACGGTGGATAATGTAGTTGCTGTTCCTAATTTAGATAATGACATTCCACAGGATTTCAGTTCTTCGGAGACCACTATAGAAGAAAATGTTTCTAGTGAAACAGAAGAAACTATATACTCGGAGGATCTGGACACTGTAGGTGAAGTTGATTTAGCTATTGATAACGATTCACCAAGTACAGAGAGTACTGGAGAAGTAAGTGGAGAACCTACCCAGATAATTGAGAATGCAAGTGGAGAGTACATTCCTGAAGAAATAGAAAACGTTGAGGAGAACTCTCAGCTTGAGATTATAGAAGTTGAAGAAGAAACTGTCGTCAAACCAGTTGAAGACGCAGAAATAATTGAAGTTGATGATCCTATAAACGAAGAGAACAGAATAGAAAACACTATTGAAAGTGAATCTGTGTCACCCGATAGTGTTGAGACGGAAACAGAAGAAATAGTACTAGAAGAGCCTAATACAGTGATTCAGGCAGATAATGAAGAAATAGAAGGCGAAGAAATAGAGAGTGAAGAAATAGAGAGCGAAGTAGTAGAAAGTGAAGTAGTAGAGACTACAGAGGAAGTAAAGGAAATAGAAGAGAAAGAAGAAGAGAAACCATTACCTTATGATCCATTTATGTCAGAAGATGTGGAGACTCTGAGAAATAGTCTGGGAGAGTTGTTATCAAGAATAAACTTTAACCTTATTCTCTCTCAGAATGAGGAACCTATAGAAGAAGAGAGTAGGAGTGAAGAAGTAGTATCTCTTACTGAAGTAGAGACGGAAAGCCAAGATACCCTTCCTTCTATGCCTTCTCTTATTAGTGAAACGGAAGAAGTCGATATTGATAATGTTACAGCTGAAATAATCACAGAAGACTCTATGAGTATAGAGGAAACTGACGAATCAAGTGTGAATGAGCCTCTCACGGAAAGTGTTGACGAAGAGAAGTCAATTCTTGAAAACGAGGAAGTACCGATAGTGGAGATAATTACTGATGAAGCCGAACCTTCCGTTAATTATGATGAAATTATTACAGAAGATGATTCAAGTTCTATAATTTTGCCACAAGAAGAGAGTAAGGAAGTGTCGAAGACACAAAGGATAGAAGAAAAAAGCTCAGAGATTATTCCTGGTTCCTTTGTAGTAGTCGACGGAGAAAGTGTTACTCTTCTCTCTACTCCTGGAAATGCAGTAAAAAGCCCTATTCCAGGCGTCGTCGTGGAAGCAAAGAGAATAGAAGGCAAGAAGAGTATTACGATTGAGACAGAGGAAGGGGAAGTATGGAGATTCTCTGGCTTTGAGAGAGTAAACGTTAAACTGAATCAAAATATCAAAGAGGGTGATATACTTGGAAGCGTAGGTACTTCTACTGGATCAGAGGTAAATATTACGCTCATAAATCTATAAGAGATATAGAGAATTAGATAGAAAAAGATAGAGCTCCCCGAAGGGAGCTTTATCTTTAGAAGTTTCTGCCACAGCAGTTTTTATACTTCTTTCCGCTACCGCAAGGACAAGGATCATTTCGTCCCACCTTTGGAGTGGCGCGGCGAATTGTTGTATTACTTGCATGAGCCTGTGAAGCAACGGCTGTGCCTTTTCTTTCAAACTCGGAAAGAGTCGCCGAGTCAACGTGGTTTTCTTTTAGTCTCTGTTGTTGACCTCTATCCATAGGTCTAGGACCCTGAATCTGGAATCTGACGAGAATGGCAGCCTTGCACACCGCTTCCGTTATTGCCTCAAGCATAGAGTCAAAAGCATCGGAAGCTGTATTCTTATACTCTACAAGCGGGTTCTTCTGAGCATAGCTCATAAGCGAGGCGGCATCCCTCAGTTCATCAAGCTGATCCAAGTGGTCGATCCATCTCTTGTCGATATTCTTAAGATACATATATCTGAGATAATCGTTGAAGAATTTCTCTCCTGCAAAATCTCTTTTTTGGTCAAGAAGAAGGGAGAGCTTGGATTTGAGGACTTCCTTGTCCTTGGTGTCTTCCAGAGGGAATTGGACAGAGTATACTCTCTGAAGTCCTTCTCTGAACTTATCTTCGTTACCTTCTGCTTCGTCAAAGATATCATCGATTAGATCATTGTTTTTCTCTTTGACTCTGTCTGTAAGATGCTCCTCTGTGAGAATCTCGTCCCTCTGCTGATAGATGAAGTTTCTCTCTTCATTAAGTACATCATCGTATTCCAGAAGTCTCTTTCGAATGGCGAAGTTTCTTTCTTCCACTTTTTTCTGTGCATTCTCTATGGCTGAATCAAGCATTTTGTGATGTATAGGCTCCCCTGTATTCATGCCTAACTTGCCAAGCATCTCTTTCATGCCTTCTTTTGCAAAGAGGCGCATAAGTGAGTCGTCAAGAGAAACATAGAACTGGCTGACACCAGGGTCCCCCTGTCTTCCGGCTCTTCCTCTCAGCTGATTGTCGATACGTCTTGATTCGTGTCTCTCGCTTCCGATGATATATAAGCCCCCGAGAGCTTTGACTTCTTCAGATGCCTTTCTCCAAAGAGGCATTATTTCTTCTTTTGCTTTTTTCAGCTCTTCTTGTGATGCATCGGTTCCTACTTTCTTCATTGCAAGATGGTCTGGAGATCCACCAAGTTTGATGTCCGTTCCTCGTCCAGCCATATTTGTGGCAATTGTAACGGCACCCTTTCTTCCGGCTTCACCTATGATATAGGCTTCTCTCTCATGGTTCTTTGCATTTAAGACTTCATGTTGAATACCTGCTCTCAGCAAAAGCTTTGATAGAGCTTCTGATTTTTCGATGCTGGCTGTACCGATCAAAATAGGCTGCCCCTTTGCATGTATTTCCTTTGTCTTCTCTACAATTGCTTTAAACTTAAACTCTTCATTGTAGAAAGTAAGGTCTTCCAAGTCTTTTCTCTGTAGGGGAAGGTGAGTAGGGAGAACAACTACATCAAGGTTATAGATCTGCTTGAACTCCAAGGCTTCCGTATCTGCTGTTCCTGTCATACCGGAAATCTTTTCGTACATTCTGAAGAAGTTCTGGAATGTAATTGTTGCGAAAGTCTTACTGTCCCCCTTGACTCTTACATTCTCTTTGGCTTCGATGGCCTGATGAAGTCCCTCGCTGTATCTTCTTCCAGGGAGAACTCTTCCTGTGAATTCGTCGACTATCTGGATTTCTCCATCCTTGATGATATAGTCTACATCGGCTTTATAGAGATACTCCGCCCTTACAGCCTGAGTAACATAGTGCACCATTTCAAAGTTAGTGTCGTCGTAGAGGGATGTGACAGTATTTCCGTTCTCATCTTTACCAGGAACAAGAATGCCTGTCTTCTTCAAAAGCTCCTCCATCTTTGTCATACCTTGCTTTGTAAATGTGACGTTCTTGTTCTTCTCATCTATTTTGAAGTCGCCTCTTTCGTCGAAGGAGCTATATAACTCCCTGTCCATTTTTTCTATCTGTGAAAGTTCATAGTACTTACCTGTTTCAGGATCTTTCTCACACTCTTTAAAGAAAGGGACGATAGATTTTGCAGCTCTTGCCTTTGGAGTATCGTCTTCAGCCTGGCCGCTTATGATGAGAGGAGTTCTAGCTTCATCAATTAAAATGGAGTCGATTTCGTCTATGATGCAGAAATGGTGACGAGGCTGAACCTTTCTCTCCATGGACTGCTTCATGTTGTCTCTTAAGTAATCGAAGCCGAATTCATTGTTTGTTCCGTAAGTGATATCGGAGGAATAAGCTCTTCTTTTTGCTTCATCATCCTGCCCCGGGACAATTACACCTACCGTCAATCCCAAGAAGCGATAAATCTGCCCCATCCATTCTGCGTCTCTTTTTGCCAGGTAATCGTTGACAGTGACTACATGTACGCCTTTATTCTCAAGAGCCACAAGATATGCTGCTGGGACACTGGTCAGGGTCTTTCCTTCACCTGTCTTCATTTCCAAAATGGAGCCTTGATATAGAATGGTTGCACCCATGATCTGCTCGTCGTAGTGTCTCTCTCCGATACATCTGCCTGCGGCTTCCCTTGCAAGGGCGAAGGCCTTTGGGAGAATTTCATCAAGACTCTTGCCGTTCTTTATTTCTTCTTTCCATTTATTTGTCATCAATGGGAAGTCTTCATCTTTCAGACTTTCAGCCCAACTATATTCTTTCTTTACAGACTCCAGAATAGGGGTCAGTCTCTTCATATCTTTCTGCTGTTTGGTTCCTCCAAACAGTTTTGTTAAAAAATTTGCCATAATGTAAGAATAACCATTTTTTTTATCAAAGGGTAGAAGTAACCTCAAATAGGTTATTTTGGTTTCTATAAGTAGGTAGATTCATACACCCAATTGGGTTAAAATGACACAAGGAGGCATAAATGGATTGGACTCTGGCTATAGGTAGCCTAAATTTTGGAATATTTGATCTTGTTACAATTGTACTTGTATTAATTTCAGGCATCGCAGGAATAGCTTTGGGCTTTTCCCGTTCCGCTCTGAAAATGCTTTCATATGTTCTTTCATTTCCCTTGGCTCTTTTGTTTGTAGAGCCTTTATCTGAATTTATAAGAGAGAACATAGAGATGAAGCAAATTTGGGCAAGTCTACTCTCTTACGTCATACTCTGTCTCTTTATCTTTCTCTTGATAAAAGGGCTTGGAAATCTTTTGGGCACAGCCTTCGAGACCCTGTCTCTTGGATGGCTTGACTCTACACTCGGTTTCTTCTTCTGTGGCTTCATTGCCTTTATGTTTGTTTTTGTCCTGTTGGAGTTGGCTTCTCTCCAGAAGTTCGTCGACCTGACACCTTTAAAGGAAAACAGCATTATCTATACAGAGTTCTTCTGTAGAGTGTTCCCGACAATAGACAGAGCATTGAAAGGAGCAATAGTTGCCATTAGATAACCTATTACGCATTCAGAATAAGACCGCTTCAGATATTCTGCACAGCTACTCCTCTGGGCTTCTTCCCCAATCCTTACTATTCTACGGTCCTAAAAATTCCGGACGTCTTACAGGAGCCATGGACCTTTCTTTCTTTTTGACGGGAAATGAAGAGAATAGGGATATTCTACGGTCCAATTCCATCATCTATCTTCCCTTCAGGGAGTTGGGAGGAAGAATAAAAACCGCCTTGGAGTTGTTTAAAACTCAGAAGACAAGAAGCGCCAGGTTATTCCTGATTGAGAGTGTAAGGTTGACACTGATGCAGTATCATCCTGCGCTCTCTGTATCTGCAAGTAGCACATCTAGTCAATACTTTTCCCTTGCAGGAGAAATAGACGAAGTTCTGTTGAGGGCGGAGGATAATAGAGATTACAGCGATAAAGAGATCAATGAAATAGTAAAAAGCGTGGAGCGTTGTCTCGATCCTCGTTTTCTGTATTGCGGCAAAAAAAATCCAAGTGCTGTGTCTATAGATCAGATCAGAGCTGTTCAAGAGTATTTTTCACAGCTGGGAGAAGAGAAAGTCGTAGTATTTGAGAATGTGGAGGATGCAACCGACGGAGCAAAGAACAGCTTGTTGAAGATGCTGGAGGAACCGGAGGAGAAGAGCCACATGATTCTTCTTTCTTCCAATCCTCAGAAACTATTGGAGACTATTCTATCCAGAGTAAGAAAGTTTCAATTTCCTCCATTGGGGGAGAAAAAGACGGCCACTCTGATCAAAGAAAAATTCGGAGTATGGGAGGAGTATCCATCCTTCGACTCATTCTTCTTTGAAAAGGGAAGTGGAGAAGAATCAAGAAGAGAGTTTGATAAAGACTTGGATGCGGTATCTGAAGCTCTGATACTGTCCAAGCCTCTCGTTGGAGAAAAAGAAGAAGAGATTCTGACTTCATTGGAAAAACTCTCTGCTTGGAGCCATTTTGTGGAAAGTTTGTTATATTTATTGGAAAATGCTTGGAAAGAGGGAAGGATCAGCAGCATCAATGCGAAGAAAAAAGCTGAGATCCTAAACTCATATTCCATCTCCACCGATGTATATAACATGGGGCAGAGAATGGCCTTTGATTTACTTTTAAGGGAGGCAATCAGTGTCAAATAGATTACTTAGAAGGGTGTCTGAAGATCTTTCTTCATGCCCCGAAAAGGAGTTGAAGAATCTAATATTGCAGGCCCTGGAGGAGAGCGACATATATTCTGCTCTCTTTAATAGCCTAGATGAGGGGCATGTAATAATCGATGAAAAGGGCGTTGTGGTAATGGCCAATCAACGGGTCTTTTCCCTTGTCCCTTATCAGAGAAAGTATAGAAACCGTCCTTTGGAGGGTATGACACTGAGAGAGTGTATCTCAGACGAAGACCTGTGTAGCTATGTGGAAAATGTAATAAAAGGTGAAGACAAGGGGGAGAAGAGAGACTTCACTATTCAAGTCGGAGCTGAACTCAGGACTCTGAGAGTCTCTTTCCGTCGCCTCTATTCCACATCAAACCAATATATGGATATTATCATATCCGACATCTCGGAAGATATAAGAAAAGAGACAAGGCTCAGAAGAAGCGAGAGTCTGGCAAGTATGACTACCATGGCTGCAGGAGTCGCCCATGAGATAAAGAATCCTCTGGCAGCCATGCAGATTCATACTCAGCTTATGAGGAAAGCATTTCAGCGTTATGGATCTTTGGATGAAGAGAAGGCTGACAAGTACTTGGCTGTAATAGAAGAGGAGACTGAGCACTTGAATAAAATAGCTGTGGATTTCCTATATGCAGTAAAACCTTTGGATGTTGAATTGAGACTAGGCTCTCTAAATGAAGAGATCGATGAAGTGGTATCTTTCCTTCTACCCGAGGCGGAGGAGAAGAAGATAAGTGTAGAGACGAAGCTGGATTCATTTATCCCGAGGATTGAGTTTGACGCCAGACTGGTGAAGCAAGCTCTGTTGAACCTAGTACAGAACGCCTTTGCTGCAATGAATGATGGAGGAAAACTCCTTATCTACAGCAAGAACGAAGGTGACTTCATTTCATTGAGAATAAAGGATACAGGTTGTGGTATTCCTGAAGAGAAGCTATCTAAGATATTCGAGCCTTATTTCACCACCAAAGCCAGCGGCACCGGGCTGGGACTGACCCTTGTCTATAAAATAATGAAAGAGCACAATGGCGACATCCATGTGAAAAGTGAAGTGGGGAAAGGCACTGAGTTTATCCTTGAGTTCCCTGTCCCTGTAAGTGAAAGAAAGGCGTTGGAAGGAGGAAAAGAGTGAAGACAATACTAATTGTGGATGATGAAAAAAACATTGTCAGCGGTCTCGAAGAAGCGTTTACTCTTGAGTCCTATAATGTCTTGACGGCTTATGACGGAAAAGAGGCTTGGGATAAAGTCAACACTAATAACGTCGATCTTGTCATTACAGATTTGAGAATGCCCATGATGAACGGCAACGAGCTGGTGGAGAAGATAAGCTCCTCTTATCCCACGCTTCCTGTAATTGTACTTACCGGTCATGGAACAATAGAGACGGCTGTGGAGTCTATGAGACGAGGGGCCGTAGATTTCTTTACGAAGCCTGTCGACCTGGATAAGCTCTTCCTTGTCGTAAAAAAATGTCTTGCAAACAGCGAACTTCAGGAACAAAACAAAAAACTTACCGAAGAGATAGAGAAGCTTAAGAATCAGCAGAAATACTCCAAAATAATCGGTAAGAGCGGAAAGGTGGCAGCACTGATGGAGACAATCAACCAAGTTGCTCCTAGTAAGGCCACTGTACTTATCACAGGTGAAAGCGGAACAGGAAAGGAACTGGTTGCAGACGCCATCGAATCTCTATCCAATCGTCACGGCAAGCCTTTTATCAAGGTGCACTGTGCTTCCCTTTCATCTACTCTCCTTGAGTCTGAACTTTTCGGACATGAAAAGGGAGCCTTCACAGGTGCAACTTCACAGAAAAAAGGTCGATTCGAGCTTGCTGACGGAGGAACTCTATTCTTGGATGAAATCGGTGAGATTGACGCTCAGACACAAGTGAAGCTCTTGAGAGTCCTGCAGGAGAGAGAGTTTGAAAGGGTAGGCGGCGAAAAAACAATAAGCGTGGACGTAAGAGTAATTGCAGCCACAAATAGGGATCTGAAAGAAGAAGTAAGAAAAGGTAACTTCAGGGAGGATTTATACTTTAGACTGGCTGTTGTGGAAATCGGCGTTCCACCTCTTAGGGAAAGAAAAGAAGACATCGACCTGTTGTCCCTTTCCTTTGTAAAGGAAGTTGCAAAGGAAAACGGAAGGGAAATAGACGGTATTTCACCTCATGCAAGAAAAGCCCTCTTCAGCTACTCCTGGCCGGGAAACATAAGGGAGTTGAAAAACTGTATGGAGAGCGCTGTAGTCATGGCCAAGGGTAAGACTATTGAATATGACGACCTACCTTCCCATATAAGAGGTGAAAGCGAGAAGGAAAAATCTATTTCTCTTGATCTTCCTATTACTATGGAGGACGCAGAGAAAGCTATTATCCTGGAGACCATCTCTTTTGCAGGAGGCAATAAGACGAAGGCTGCGGAAATACTGGGAATCGGAAGAAAGACATTACATAGAAAACTCTCTGAATGGAAGGTCGCCGATGACGATTGAGGATGTATTCTCACCCTTTGGCATTTTAAAGGATAAGCTGGGTCAATATACATACAGGGAAGACCAGGAGAAGATGGCGACCTTGGTTGAGACTGCCTTTGAAAACGGTGTTCCTGCAGTAATTGAAGCTGGAACAGGTATCGGTAAATCATTCGCCTACCTTGTTCCTTCTTTCCTTCTTCTAAAGAGGGATCCTGATGCAAGGGTGATTGTCGCCACAAGTACTATCCCCTTACAGAAGCAGCTGTACGATAAAGATGTGCCCTTTTTGGTCGACGCCCTCTCCATGGACCCAAAAGTTGCGATTCTCTATGGTAGGGCGAACTATCTTTGCCTTCGAAAATATAGGGCTCAGGAGGCGGAGACATCTCTTCTTACAGAAGACAAAAACTCAGGGGAAGGTAAGCTGAGGGCTTGGGTTGAGTCTACGACTACAGGTAGCAGATCTGATATTACAGACAGTAGGGTAGCTTATCTCGTAAAAGATCTCATGAGCGACGAAGACGACTGCTTGGGTCGGACTTGTCCATTCTACGACCAGTGTTTTTTTTACAGAGCCAGAAAAAACGCCCAAAGCGCAAGTCTTATCATTACAAACCACCACATAGTTTTGTCCGATGCCGAGATAAGGTGGGAGAATGGTGAAGACTTTTCTTTACCCACCATACTTCCGGGTTATACACACTTGGTCATAGATGAAGCCCACCATATTGAGAGTGAAGCAACAGATTCCTTCAGTAATAAATACTCATTGGCTCAAGTGAGATTCAATTGTGACAGCTTGAAGAGAAAAATGGGGAGGTATGGGAACATCAGCCTCATAGAGTTTTTGTCCCCATATGAAAGGGAGGACGCAAAGGGTGAGGGTAGGCTACTAATAAAGGCATTGGAATCCTTGGTAAGTGAAGCTGAGGAGTATGACGTTCTGTTAAAAAGAGTCTTCACCTGTTTTTCTGATCGAAGAGCCATGCTGATGAGGGAAGAGTTTTTCGTTAGATTCAGAAATACAATAAGTGTGGGGGAAGAAATCGCCCTTATGATGAGAAATCTAGGCGAGAGGATCATGAGCATTTGGGAAAGCGACAAAGAGGAGGTCAGGCAATATATCGACAGAGCAAGTAGATATGGCTCCGCCCTCTGCTTTTTATCCGATGTGCTACGTTCTTGGATCCGCTTTAATGATTATGAGAATTATATTCCTTATGTAACTGACGGTCCCGATGGATCTCCCATAATCTCCATCGCCCCCATGGAAGTCGGACCTAAACTAAAGGAAAGGCTTGTGGATAAACTTGAGAGTCTCATTTATTGCTCTGCAACTCTCAGTGTAGGCAGGAGTTTCGATTATTTTGCAAAGAGATCTGGCTTGGAGGGAAATAACTTGGTCCTCAAAGGCTTATATCCTTCCCCCTTCGATTTCCAGCACCAGCTCTTGTATCTCATACCACAGGACGGAAGGGAATGGAAGAAAAATGATGAGAGTTATGCCGATTACGCTTCTTCTATTATTAAAGATTCTATTCTCTCAAGCGGAGGCGGAGCGCTTGTTCTCTTTACTTCTTTTTCAATGATGAATGAAGTCTACGATAAAGTCTCCAAGGAAATCGGGGAGGATATGGAGCTATTACTGCAGAATCCCAGTACCAGCAGACATGTACTCTTAAACAGATTCAAGAAAAGCCAGGACGCCTCTCTTTTCGCCACATCTTCCTTCTGGGAAGGAATAGATGCTCCGGGTAATACCCTGAGACTAGTAATAATAGTGAAGCTTCCCTTTGAAGTTCCCTCCGACCCCATAATAATGGCTCGTTCCAGATACATAGATATGCATAGCGAGAAGGGGTCTTTCATGACCCTGACAGTACCTAATGCCGTAATAAAGATGAAACAGGGAGTAGGAAGACTGATTAGAAACGAAGAGGACAAAGGCATTGTCATGATACTTGACGGCAGAATCGTAAAAAAAGGATATAGATTCATGATGTTCTCTTCTCTTCCCGACGGATACTATCCTGAAGATACTATGGTTGAAAATATTCCTTCTAAAATAGAGAATTTCCTGTATTGAGGGAGTTATGGACAGAGATGAAGTAAACATAAAGACAAACGGTTTCCATGCCTTCCGTACCGGATGGCCTCTCTATGGCAACTCTATATTTCGTGACAAAGTGGAAATAGTTACAAACGGAAGGGGCAGGATAATAGGGGTTACCAATCCTTTGTCCCTTATCTATGCAGTGATACCGACCTCGGCAGAAGGAATACAGATATTGGAGATAGGTAAAAATGCATTCTCAGAGTGTAAGAATCTTAGGTCCATTAAGTTTTCCCAGAACCTGGAGTATTGTGCCGAGGGTGCGTTCTCTGGAACAGAAAGCCTAGAGGAGTGTGTGTTTACTTCCACCGATATTGAATTTGGTGAGGGGGTGTTTTCTTCTTCCGGAATAAAGAGTTTTTCTTTTCCATCAAAATCCACTGAAGTTCCTGCGAAATTCTTTCAAGATGCAAAGCGACTTTTTTCAGTTTCTCTACCTGTAGATTTATATAAAATAGGGAAGCTTTCATTTTCCGGCACTAAAAGTCTCAGAAGTATAGACCTGGGGTTCCTGATTAAAGAAATCCCCGACGGAGCATTCTTGGGCAGCGCCATAGAATCCATCTCTCTTCCTCACTCTATAGAGCGTATCGGAGTTGCAGCCTTCTCCAAGGCATATAATCTATATTCCATATGGTATGATGGAGTAAAAGATGAGTTCAGGAATATATCTTTTGGTCGCAATTGGAATAACGGCATCAGGAAAGATGCTGTCCTATATATAAAGAACAGTAGGGGAGGCTGGATTAATGCCTTCAGCCAGGATAGGAAAGAAAAAGAAGAGAAGGAGAATAAAAAGGAAGAAGAGCTTGGAAAAAACTTGAAAACTCTTGGCTTCGACTCCCTTCCGCCTATTGAAGAGCTGAATAAGCGTTATAGGCTTTTGTCCCGCAAATTCCATCCTGATACAATATCATCTCTCGGCTTAGATCAAGAATATATAGAGTTTGCTTCAAGACGCTTTCAAGAGATACATGAAGCATACCTATATATAATAGAGAACATAAAAAAATGAGGGAATTACTTCCCTCATCAGCTCCTCTTGTCTAATGATTACTCAATGACAGCAAGGATATCGCCGGCACCGAGGATGAGATACTCCTCTCCATTGTCCTTGATCTGTGTGCCTGCATATTTGTCATGTAGAACCTGCTGGCCGACTTTGACCTTGATAGATTCGTCGTCGCCTACAGCTACTACAGTAGCAATCTGTGTCTTTTCCTGTGCTGTCTGAGGAATAAAGAGTCCCCCTGCTGTCTTGGTCTCTGCTTCCTTAGCCTTAAGAAGAACTCTGTCTCCAAGTGGAATAATCTTCATTTTCTATACCTCTTGTTATAAGTTTTCTATTTTAGATGTGTTTAACCACAAGTGAAAATATAACTAGAGAGTAGTGTATCGACAAGAGCAAAATGATAAGTTTTCTTTTTTCTCTTTTCTTTTTTTATTTCAAAAATATGTGGAAAAAATGTAGATTCGGCTCTTGTCATATGAAGAATCGTTATTATCTTTATAGCAATGGGTGTAAAAATGGAAAGAAATGCATTGGCTAAGAGTGTTTCCAATAAAGGGGAGATGGGAGGAAGGATATTAAAAGATATCTTTGATCGTTATGCCTCCATTTTTCTTCCCAGGCTTGGGAATAAATGCCCTAAGTGTGAAGAGTTCAGAGCTTTCTTCCGCTATCAACTTGCAACATATCTTTCTATGAAAAAGAATTATACTCTTGCTCTCCCTGAAGGCGATATGGTATCCGATTTGATTCTAGATACATATGAAGAGTTTGAAGAGGATTTATCTTCCTCCCAGATTCCTATTTCAAATGAAGGCAGAGTAAATATGCTTTTGGAGATTAGAATCCAATTTCCGTGCCAAAATGACCCTTTTGAAGAGAACTGAAGGCTACCAGTGTCAAATTGTCTCAAAAAGCCTTGTTTTCTTTTGCCTTGTGTCAAAATGATACGATGTACATCTATCTTTCATAATTAGAATTTATATTAATTCCTTTTATATTAAGAAAATATATAAAATTGGCATTAATATTTCATGTGTATAAGTGTTAAGGAGAAAGCATTATGGCCGACGTAAAAAACACTAAATACTCTGATTCTGACAACGAAGTACTGTCTTCATATTTGAAGGCTATCGATAAGATTCCACTTCTTACATACGACGAAGAGTATGAAATTGCACTCAAGGCAAAGAATGGTGACAAGAAGGCTAGGGAGAAACTCATTAACGCCAACCTTAGGTTTGTAGTTTCTGTGGCTAAGAAGTTCAGAGGACAGGGTATGCCTCTTGAAGATTTGATCAACGAAGGCAACATCGGTCTCATGACTGCTGTCGACAAGTTTGAGCCGGAGAAGGGATATCACTTTATATCATACGCTGTATGGTGGGTGAGACAGGCAATCCTAAAGGCCCTTGCTGAACAGTCAAGACCCGTGAGACTTCCTTTAAATAGAAGTAACGAGCTTATCCAGATTGTAAGGGCGAAAAATGATTTAATTCATAATAAGGGTATCAGCGATCCCTCCGTGGACGAGATAGCGGCTGCTTCAGGTTTGGATGTCACACTTGTAAAGAACTTATTGGAAGTTACAAGAGATATGATCAGCTTCGACAGCCCTATCAAGGGAGACGAAGAGGGGGACAGCAGTTACTTTGATTTTGTTGAAGATAAGGCTCAGTCTCCGGAAGAAGATGTAGTTAATCATATGATGGAGAAGGATGTCAGAGGTCTCTTGTCTGTTCTTGGAGAGAAGGAGAGAGATATCATCGAGAAAAGATATGGCTTCAACGGCAATGAACCTATGAGCCTCAAGGCCATCGGCGATGAATATAATCTTACAAAAGAGAGAATCAGACAGATAGAGAAGGCTGCACTCCAGAAATTGCGTAATAATGGAGAAAGCGTCGGCCTTGAGTATTACTCGGCGGCAATCTGACAAATGGCGGGAGCTGGAGGATACTTCAGCTCTTTTATTTTGTTTACCTGTATATTTTTTTAGTTTTAAAAATTATTAATACTTAATATAGAGATAATTGCATTAAGAATGTTTTCAGAAACGTGATTTTTGATTGACTGTACTTTGTTTAACTAGTAACATTGAATTTGCGATTAAACAAAAAATTTAAACTTAATAAACAGGAATATTTCAATGGCAGACAAAAAGTATGTTTACTTCTTCGGTGATGGAAAAGCTGAAGGCAGAGGCGACATGAAAGATCTCCTTGGTGGTAAGGGTGCAAACCTTGCCGATATGACAAGTATCGGACTCCCTGTTCCTCCAGGATTCACAATTACAACAGAAGCTTGCGATTTCTTCGATAAGCATAATGGAACTTATCCAAATGGAATGAGAGACGAAGTTCTTATCAACCTCAAGAAGCTTGAAGACCTTATGGGTGCAAAGCTTGGTGACAAGAAGAATCCTCTCCTTGTTTCTGTACGTTCAGGTGCTGCACAGTCAATGCCTGGTATGATGGATACTGTCCTTAACCTTGGTCTCACACCTGATTCACTTCAGGCTCTTATCGACAAGACAGGTAATGAAAGATTTGCTTGGGACTCCTACAGACGTTTTATCCAGATGTTCGGTGATGTTGTAATGGGTGTTCCTCATTCAAAGTTTGAAGATGCCCTTCAGTCCGTCAAGGATGAGAACGGTAAGGTCTTCGATACAGAACTTGATACAGATAACCTTAAAGAAGTCATCAAGAGATATAAGATCATCTACAAGAAGCACACAGGTGAAGACTTCCCTGAGGATCCTCAGTATCAGCTCTTTAAGGCTATCGACGCTGTATTCAACAGCTGGAACAACGAGAGAGCCATCAAGTATAGACTTATGAACGATATCAGAGGTCTTTTGGGAACAGCTGTAAACGTTCAGGCAATGGTTTTCGGTAACATGGGCGAAACCAGTGGAACAGGTGTTGCATTTACACGTGACCCATCCACAGGTGAGAACAAGTTCTTCGGCG
>CAMEXG010000020.1 GCA_945947045.1 uncultured Spirochaetales bacterium
GATTTATTTATCAAGTGTGTTCACTCTTGACATCAATACTACCGTCTCAACATGCTCTGAGCCAGGAAAAAGATCAACTGGTTGTATGCCAAGCACTCTATATGGAAGGAATCTTGTTATGTATCTAAGGTCTCTCGCAAGTGTTTCCGGGTTACATGATATATAAATAATAGCATCGGGATTCATTCTACCTGCAGCAGCCAAGAATTCTTCACTGGATCCGGAACGAGGAGGATCTAGAAAGAGGACGTCACATTTGACACCTTCTTTCTGAGCTTTCTTCAGCCATTTTGATGCATCATCGGCAATGAATTCAGCGTTCTTTATGCCATTAGCTTCTGCATTAAGAATAGCGTCTTTTACAGCAAGTGGATTGGATTCTACTCCTATTACTTTCTTCACTCCCCTCTTTGCGGCGACAAGCCCAATAGTTCCTGTTCCACAATATGCATCGATTACAGTATCTGTGCTTCTAAGCCTAGCCATGTTCATAGCTATCTCATAGAGTCTCTCTGTCTGTTCTGGGTTCACTTGATAGAAGCTAGTTGCACTGATCCTGAAATCAAGGCCGCACAGTCTGTCTACAATATAACCTTTGCCCCACAAAATAATCTCTTCTGCTCCATCAGGAATTACCATACTGGTCTTCTCGTTGTTTATTACCTGTACAACAGTAACTACATTTGGGTTCTTCTGATGAAGAGAAGAAACAAAGTCTTCTTTATGAGGGAAGTCTTTCTTAGCTGTAACCAATACCACCATCGTTTCTCTTGTGAAGAATCCTGTACGGACGAGAATATGTCTTAAGTCCCCTGTACCTCTATCTTCATCATATGGATTAATAGAGAATCTTGTGGCCATCTGTCTTACTGTCTGTAAGACAGCTGTAGCCATTCCATCCTCAAGAGAACAGGAGCGAATTGGGAAGAGGTGATGGCTACCCTTTCTATATTGGCCAGTAATGAACTTGCCGTCCCGATCTCTGCCGCAGACAGCTTGTACTTTACATCTAAAACCTGTAAGAGAAGGGGCAGGGAGAACTTTCTCCACCTTTCCGAATCTGGAAAGAAGCTTTTCCTCCCTAAGCCACTTCATCATTAGTTCATAGTCATAAGACTCGTTTACATAATCACAACCGCCACACTTACCAAATAAGGGGCACCATCTCTTCTTTTCACGCATACCTAGATATTAACCATTTGTGCCTACAAGAGCAAACTGTGCTTCATAGAGAGAACGGTATTCTCCACCCTCTATTTTCATTAATTCGTCGTGATTTCCTCTCTCCATTATAGTTTTGTTTCCTACAACAAAGATTTCATCAGCGTTTCTTATAGTCGATAATCTATGGGCCACGATAAAAGATGTCCTGTCCTTCATCAATACTTTCAAGCCTCTCTGCACCATAAGCTCCGTCCTTGTATCTACATTACTTGTAGCCTCGTCCAGAATCAGAATCTTTGGATCGGCTATCATAGTACGAGCAAGAGCAATAAGCTGCTTCTGTCCACTTGACAGCCCCGCATCTTTAATAAGGGTATCGTAGCCATTTGGAAGTGACTCGATAAGTGGAGTTAAACTTAACTCCTTTATCTTCTCGTCAATTACAGAGTCATCCACATCCTTTCCATAAGTCAGGTTATCTCGGATAGTGCCTGTAAAGAGGACTGAATCCTGAGGCATGACTGAGACGGCTTTTCTCAGGGAAGAGAACGTAGCTTTCTTTATATCTTGCCCATCAAGTAGAATGTCGCCTTCAACGCTATCGTAGAATCTTGCGATCATATTGATGATAGTAGTTTTTCCTGCTCCTGTAGGACCCACCAGGGCTACGGTCTCACCACCTTTGACTGAGAAAGAAAGATTCTCTACGATGTTTGTACTCTCATCATCAGGATAACTAAAAGTAACATTTCTAAATTCGACGCGTCCTTCCTTGACATCTATATCGACAGCCTTCTCATCTTCTGTGATATCACTCTCTTCATCCATTATTTCAAAGACTCTGGCTGCAGAGGAAAGGTTGTTTATTATCTGGTTGTAGATAGATGCCAAGCTTCTAATAGGCTGCCAAAAGAGACCGATGTAGCTGATAAAAGCAAGGATTTCTCCAACACTTGTGGTGCCTTTCTCCATCCAATAAACAGCACAAAGAAGAAGAAAAACATATCCAAGAGCAATGGAAGCATTGACGACGATACCGAAGGCATCGCTTCTTCTTACAGCTTTGCACCATCCCTTCTGAACGTCTTCCAGGAGCCTATCACACTCTTCTTGTGTTTCTTCTTCTGCTCCAAAAGACTGTACAGGCCTTATTCCTGCATAATCTTCATGGACAAATGCAGTAAAGTTCGACTCCTTCTTTCTGAAGTTTTCCCAATTACTGTATCCCCTGATAATTATGAGGTAAGAGGATCCCACTAAGAATGGAATCACAATAAAGGAAGAAAGAGCAAGAAATGGATTAAGATACAGCATCATTCCCATGACGAAAATCAAAAAGATCAAGTTAGGGATCAAAGATGATGTCAGGCTCTTTGTTATCTCCTTCATCTTGTCGCAGTCATTTATGATTCTTGTGATTATTCTTCCAGATGGCCTTGAGTCAAAGAATCCCAATGGAAGTGAAAGAATATTGGAGTAAGCTTCAGTCCTTGCCCTGTAGACTACATCATTTGAAATCTTTGCAGTCATACTGTCTCGAATGATAGCCAATATCCCCCAAATTAGTGCACAGGTGACAGCCATAGAGACCGTAATAATGAGCCCTTTGGTATCTTTATTTGCTATATCCACATCAACAGCCTTCTCTGTAAAGAGCGGAATAATAGTCTTAATGGCGGCACTAATGACAGCAATGATGCTGATGACCACTACTTTCCCCTTATATTGGGCACAGTACTCTAATATTCTCTTTATGGTCTCGCCTTTTGTGACTTTAGACGAGGCCTCATCTTTTTTATAGTTTTGTCTCATTATCTATCTCCTTCTTCAGGATACTGGGAGATATAAGTCTCCCAATAGAGGCCTCTCTTCTTTAGAAGTTCAGAGTGAGTACCTCTTTCAGCGATTCGTCCATTCTCGAGAACAATGATCTCGTCAGCGGCGGAAACGGCACTGATTCTATGAGCTGTGATCAAGAGACTCCTTGTGCCCTCTTCTCTTATTGTTCTCTCAATGTCACTTTCAGTCTCCATATCCAAGGCGGAAGTGGCGTCGTCGAGAATCAAAAGCTGGTTCTTTCGTAGGAATGCTCTGGCAATGGAGAGTCGCTGTTTCTGACCACCGCTCAGTCCTACGCCTCTTTCTCCGATTACAGTCTCCCATCCATTCTCAAGCTTCTCTATGAAAGACTGGGCTTCAGCGTCTTTTGCAGCACTCTTGATGTCTTCTTCCCTGGCATTTCTTCTATTGCCGAGTGCAATATTGTTCTTTACGCTATCAGAGAAGAGGAATACATCTTGAGTGACGATAGACGAAAAGTCCCTGGCGGAACGTAGTGTCATATCACGCATATCCACGCCATTAATAGTTATCCTACCCTCTGTAGGATCTAAAAATCTTACAGCAAGGGATGCTAGAAGAGACTTACCGCTTCCACTTGGTCCCATTACAGCCAGTGTCTTACCTGGTGTAAGTTCGAAAGAAACATCGTGTAATAATTCTTTGTCTCCATTTTTGAAGGAAACATTCTCGAATTTCATTGTTCCTCTGTGGTCGGTAGTCGAAATCTCACCGTCACTGATCTTTGACTTTCGTTCCAGTATGGCCTTGACTTTTCTCCATCCGGCCCTAGCCCCGGAAAGCTCCACAAGGAGCCACCCTATTTCCATCATCGGCCAAGAAAGCTCATTAGTATATTGGAGAACCATAGAAAGATCACCAAAGCTCATTGAGCCTTTTATTACTTCAATTCCCCCCACAAGGATGGCAAGAGGAACCATAGCTATGGCTATAGCTGACTGAGGAGTACACCAATTGACCCATAATGTATCAAAAGAAGTAGAGAGCCTTTTAAAGATAGATGCTTCTTTGGAGAATCTTTCTTTCTCTTTTACCTCTTTCCCGAAAGACTTTACAGTACGTATCCCCATAATGGCTTCACTAGCCGCCTGGTTCAAGTCAGCTCTCTTATCAGAGATGCTGTCAGACAGCTTATCGCCCTTCTTCTCGCTTTTTATTGCCAAAAACGCGATTATAGGCATACAGACAAGGGGCACTATTCCACACTTCCAGCTGACTCTCGCAAGAGCAAAGAACTGGGACAGCACGATACAAACAATTTCTATTAGGAATATTCCACAGAATCCAAAGATAAAACCGATGCTATCTGTATCCGATGTAGTGCGGCTCATTAAGTCTGCAGGAGTACGAGAAGAGAAAAAGTCTCCATCCTGCTTGGAAATAGCCTCGAAAACATCATGACGAAGGAAACAGGAAGTACGCTTACTTATTTTGTCACTGGTGTACTCTTGAAAGTATCCCAAGAGACCAGGCAGGAAATATGCCAATGCCATAAAGAGCAAAAGACGTGGGAAGATGGCATAGTTTCCCCCTCCAATCACTTCGTCTACGATTCGTGCCAATAAAGTAGGAGCAATGACTCTAATTGAAATCTGCAGAATCAACATTAAAGCACAAAATACATATAAATAAAAATTTTTACGGGCATAACCCAATAATCTATGTGTCTTCATATCCCTCCTCCGGGGATTTCGGGCAAAATAGCCCATTATTCGGTGACGACTCTACTTTTCTCTGGCTTTGGTTATTTTGTAGTCTGAGGGAATTCAGATTGCAAGGAAAGCGAGGACAGTAGCACTCTTAAAACTGACTTTGACTTTAATGCTCATTTTAATCCTCCTCTCCACATTGGGATGTTGGAAGGTTAACATACAATCGTTTTGTTATTCAAGTCGGAACAACACACTTTTATGTCAATATCCATTTCTCATCCTATTAATGCACACTCCTATAATGAATAACTGATATAAAAATAAATTTTTTTATTTGCAGAAATATATCACCTTCGAGTTATAATACACCATGTAGTGTAAAACATTATTTCCATTGCCTTGGCGTAAAGGAGGAAGTTATGAATCAAAATATAATAATAACCATCGGACGAGAGTTTGGTTCCGGTGGAAGAGAGCTTGCAAGAAGACTGTCTGAAGAACTTGGATTCGCTTATTACGATCAGGAAATATTAAAAGAAATTGCACAGAGGACACAGCTTAGCGAAAGTTATGTAAGGGCTATCGTAGAGAAGTCCCCCATAACAAGTTACCCGATTCATGTGGTCAGATCATTCCATCCTGCCGTATCCCCTGTGATGGATCAGACCAATAAGGTATGTCAAGAACAGACAGCAATAATAAAAGAACTGGCGGAAAAGTCAGACTGCATCATAGTCGGAAGGTGTGCAGACTACATTCTAAGGGAATACAATGTCCTGAGAATTTTTGTTTACTCGGAAATGAAAGAGAAGATTGCAAGGTGTAGAGCTAAAAGCGGAGATGCAGAGAGCCTGAGCGACAAAGAGTTGGAAAAACAAATAAAGACCATCGATAAGAACAGAAAGAGATACTACGACTTCTACACAGGTCAGGAATGGGGTGACAAACGTAATTACGATCTTATGATCAATACAAGCAACATTTCCATCAAGACTGCAGCCCATGAGATTGCAGTAATGGTGAGTGATTTCAAAAAGACAGAAAACTAAAAAAGTTTCACAACAACTTCACTAATCCCCCTTTTGTCGTTATATTTATACAAAAGGGGGAATTACATGAATGCTCAAACTAGTCTTCTTGAATGGAATAATCTCTTCATCTCTATTTCTCTGAAAATAGGAAAAATTTATTTTGAGACTTCAGATATGGATTTGACTCTTTCTAAAGCCCATAAAGAAGAAAGATGGAGATGGGTGGACAAGACTTTTATTCAAGAAGCTAAAGAAATATATGTCTGGCTTTTAAATCATCCTAGTCAAGAGAACAATGCCTGCTCCTGCTCCTTCGAATATCTTTATTATCATGTTAAAGAGAATCCTTCCTCTCCCCTTATACCGAAAATCATTGAAAGCGGGTATTTTAAGCAATATTTAGGAAAAGACTATGACATTTTTTGTCATATCATGGCTGAGTTGTGATAGTATGACTCTATGGAAAAAACCAAAGACAAATCAAAGGATAAGAAATTACAGAAAAAGCCAAATGCTTTTGTTTATTATACCATCGGCGCAGCGTTCTCATTAATGATCAGGGCTCAGTTTAATCTCCATACAAAGGGTGTAAAACCAAAGGGACCTGCCATAATACTAAGTAACCACACATCAAACCACGATTATAAATTTATCGCGTCGGCCATGTGGCCCCGTCGCATTACTTTTGTGGCTACATATCACTGGTTTACCTTCAAGCGTCTGGGGTTCTGGCTTAGGACTATGGGTGCAATTCCAAAATATCAATTTGCAACCGACATGGCCAGCATGAAGAAGATCCGATATACTCTAGATAAGAATAAAGGCATCGTGTTCATCGCTCCTGAAGGGACAGTATATGCAGGGGGAAAGCTGGGCTTTATCTCCCCTTCAATTGCAAAAACCATCAAGATATTCGGCGTCCCTGTCTACGCATCCTTGATACAAGGCGCTGGACTAGGCAACTCAAAATGGTCTACTCATACACATAAAGGAAGAGTCGACGTAGAGACTTCCCTGCTTATTTCAAAAGAGGAGACAAAGACTCTCAGTGTTGACGAGATTATGGAGAGAATTAACTCTTCCCTTTCTTATAATGAGTTTGAATACCAGAAAAAGACTGGAATAAAGATCAAAGGAAACGACAAACTTGATGGCTTTGACACCATGTTCTATAAGTGCCCTTGCTGCAAAGAAGAGTTTAATATTGTATCGAAAGGTAACGAAGTAGAGTGTACTAAGTGTGGAACAAAGGCTACTTTGGACGACTCTTTCCGTTTCCATTGGAATGGTGACAAACAATACTTCGACAACTACTCTGAGTGGTACGACTGGCAGCTAGAGGAAGTAAAGAAAGAAGTAAGAGACCCAGACTTCAAGATGGAAGAGCTTGTAGATTACGGGACAGATGAAAAGGGTATAGACAACTATGTCAAAGTTGGTAGGGGTGTAATAAAATTCACCCACTCAGGCTGGGATTACAACGGAACATTCAGAGGCGAAGAGATTTCCGAGCACGATGATGTGGAGAATGTATTTCTTGCTACACTCAAAATTGGAAAACACTTCGAGCTACCTTTCAAGAATGGCCACTGCAGAGTCTTCTATCCAGTTGAAAACGGAAAGACAAGTATGAAGTGGCATCTAGCCTCACGAGCGATGAGCGAGTTGTTGGAAGAAGAGAAAAAAACTACCAAATGATGTACGAATAATCCGATGGGAGCCTTTAACTCCCATCTTTTTTTCTCAAATAAAAGTATCTGCCGTTTTCCTTTTCAAGAGTAATAGAGAACACGTCGTCCAATACTCTTGAATAAAAAATATTATCAGGAGTATCTTCCGACACTACCCTTCCCTCTTTCATTACTATGATTTTGTCTGCAGTCTCCAAAGCCTGAATAATATCATGAAGCACTACTATGACGCACTTACCCTCTTTTGCCAAAGCCTTTGCTTCATCAAGGACTTTAAACTGCCTTGAAATATCGAGAAAAGTCGTAGGCTCATCAAAAAGTATAACGTCTGTCTCCTGTACCAGGCACATTGCGATATAGACCTTTTGCCTCTCACCTCCGCTTAGGGATGACAAAAGAGAGTCTTTCTTATCTTCTATCCCCATTTTCTTCATGGCTTCATCCACCTTTCTATAGTCTTGGCCACTATATCTACGTGGATACCCTATATAAGGGAAACGACCATGAAGAACCAATGAAGATACTTTAATATCACTGGTATTTCTGCTTTGTGGCAGATATGACACCCGCTTGGCGCTCTCTCTACGGGACAATGACAATATACTTTCTCCATTAAGACAAACATCTCCGCCTCTTGGAGTTATTATTCTGGAGATGACTTTTAACAGCGTTGACTTTCCAGAGCCGTTTGGACCGACCACGGCGGTGACTTTTCCCATTTCTGCAGTAATACAGATGTTATTCAACACATTCTTCTTGTCATATCCTGCATTAATGCCTTTAACTAATATCCCCTCTTTCATCTCTTACCTCTTATAACCATATAAAGAAAAACAGGACCGCCGATCAGTGCAAGTATTACTCCTACAGGCACTTCGAAGGGAGAGAAGACAAGACGTGACAGGGTGTCGCAAATAGTGACAAAGGCGGCTCCGAAAACAGCAGATATAGGAAGATAGTAGCTGTTGTCCCCCTTAATGATCCATCTCACTCCATTGGGAATCAACAAGCCTACAAAGCCCATGAGGCCGGAGAAACTGACTGCAGCACCAGCCAATATAGAAGAGAGAACGATAAATATCAGCCTCATTCTTTTTGTATTCATGCCCAAAGATGACGCCTCGTCGTCTCCCAATGACAGCACTTCAAGATCTTTAGACAAACTGAAAGCAATAAAGGACGCCAAAACTATCAACAAAACAGCAGGTAATAGCCTCGGCATCGATACAGAGGAAAAACCTCCCACCTTAAAGTCCCCGCTCATAGCAGTCTCTTTAGGGTACAGAGTACATAAGACGTCGCTTAATGCCCCGAAAATATAATTAAGAGAGACACCTGCCAGTAACAATGTAGACCGCCCCGCCCTTATTTTTCTGCTTAATACAACTACAAATAATGAAGAGACAAGTGCACCGACGAAAGCGGAGACGGATATTGTCCAGGGTGAAACGGCACCGGACACAAAGGCTATGACCACCATCAACCCTGCACCTGAATTGACTCCGATTATTCCAGGAGCCGCCAGTCTGTTGCCCAATACGCTTTGAAGCATAGCTCCGGAGAGGGCCAAGGCAAAGCCGGAGGAAATGGACGCAAGTGTTCTGGGAAGACGGGAATAAACAAAGATATTTGTTTCAGTCGTCTTTTCTCCGTTTATAAGAGACAGAATAAGGGTTGAAGGCCTTATTCCTACAGCCCCCGACAATAGAGATAATAAAAGGGAGGAAATGAGGACAACAAAGCCTAAAAGAAGAATGAACGAATTATTTCTTCTCATTAAGAAGTATCTCCTGAAGCTTCTTATAAGCCTCTCCCCATCTGTGGTTTGGCTTTAGGTTATATAACTCTTTCTCCATAAAATAGACTCTGCCCTCTTTAACAGCGTCCAGTTCATTCCATAATGGATGATCTTTGAAATATGTCTCCACAAACTTCTTCATCCCCTCCATATCATCACCACGCTGAGTGATAAAGATATAATCAGGGTTTTCCTGGAGGATATATTCAATACTAAGATTCTCCAATAAAGATGAATCGGAGTCTGCAATGTTTACACAGCCAAGATCCCTAAGCATACAGCCCATTACACTAGAAGAACTGTTTTTAGCCTTTAAATATTGGGTTGATGCAAGAAGACACAGCACTTTTGGAGAATCCGTCCTGTTATGGGAGAGAATATCATCCACATCACTCTTTATTGAGCTACCGTACTTTTCAAATAGATCCTTTCTCCCTGTAATATCCGTCACTATTTCAAAAAGCCTAAGGTAATCGTTGAAGTCAAAGACTTCGAAATATGCAACAGGAATACCCATTTTATCCAAGGTCTCGCACCAGGATACATCCTGCCTGATATTTGGGCTTGCAAGGACAAAATCAGGATTACTTGCTATAAGCTTCTCCATGGAAAGTGAGTTGATTTTTCCCAAATTAATACACTCTTCATCAAGTTCAATATCCAGATCATTCCAAGCATCATCAGGGCTTGCAACCACCTTTCCTCCACCAAGAGTCCAGACTTGGGCAAAACTACCAATAAGCACTGCAGTCCTCTCTGCTTTTTGGACAGTGACAGTACGCCCCAAATCATCTGTAAAAACAATGCCTCCCTTCTTTTCTTCCTTTTTTGAGCAGGAAGAAAAGATGAGAAGCACGCATAATAGTGCGATAAAAACTTTCTTAGACACAAACACCTCAAAATCCGCCTATCCCGATTAGTCATTTCAAAGCCCTTTCCCTTCCTTCGGTCTGGCAGATTTATCTCAGGTGTATTATCAGCAGGTAGCCCCGCCCTTTACATTTTTCTCAAGAACAGCCTTTTTGTCAAAGGAGGAATTGAGAAGTTTGTCGTCGACGTATTCAAAACCAAGTCTTTCGACTGTATCTGCAAATCTTTCTCCAGTGATTCCTTCGTCTCTAAAGAGAAGAATTGCTTTCTCCACTACATCAATTACTTCTTCTTCCGTAAGAAGAATACGTGAAAGAGGTAAGCCATGGGCAATCTTCTTCCCCCATCTTCCGCCGATAAAGACTTTGAAGCCAGGAACATACTCTTCTGTCACTCCGAATGGGCACTTTCCTCTACATCTGGAACAGTTGTTACACTGATTTGGATCCACATAGAGTTTTCCATTATCCATCTTTGCTATCTTGATCGGACAAGATTTCTCCACCTGACAGACTTTACACCCCTTACACTTAGAATAATCGAATACAGGAACATTCTGTCCCACGATTCCAAGGTCATTTAAGTTCGGCTTTACACAGTTATTGGGGCATCCTCCCACAGCTATCTTGAACTTATGAGGAAGAACTACGTCATGATATCCTACATAGAAGAGTTCATGAAGCTTCTCTGACAGTCCGAAAGTATCACAAAGACCATACTGACAAGTCGTTCCCTTACAAGACACTACAGGTCTTACTTTGCTTCCTGTACCACCTGTACTGAGGCCATGTTCATTAAGGAATTCCATCAAAGGCGCAATATTTTCATATTTGACACCCTGAACCTCAAGAGTAAGACGAGTGGTCATAGTTATTTCACCCGATCCAAACTTTTCAGCAGCCTCTGCAATAACCTTCTGCTCCTCTGCAGAAATCTTTCCGTTCCTTGTTATGATTCTCACATTGAAGACATCCGGATATCTCTTATCTTGTAAGCATCCCAAGCCCTTTACTCTCTTAACTTCCTCTAGCGGGATTGCTCCTTCAAACTTAACTTTTACGTCGTTTAGATTAACGCCGCCTTCCAAGCTCTTTGTGGCGGTAAAACCCATAGCCTTCATTCTGTTCTGTACAAGATATGACTTTCGACCTCTTGCGCATACAAGTAAGAGTTTTGCATCTTTTGGAGTATCTTTAAAGATCTCTTCAAGCTTATCAAAAGAAGCGAACTTCGCACCTGGGATTGTCGGAGTGTTGTTTACGTCCACTACTGTATATCCCTTGGCCTTCCCCATCATATATTCATAAGGAGTGAAGCTATCCAGCACTCCGTCAATCTTGTTTTCAAGTACATATGAAGCAACCTGGAGAGGATTGAGTGCCGTAGAGAATGGAGGGGCATAAGAGAAGTCTGCACTGTCAAAGTCGGAGAGTGTCGCTTTCATATACAAGCCGACGACTACAGAATCTACAATCTTATCAACATTTCCCTTACCTGCAACCTGTACGCCAAGGAGCTTCTTGTCCTTTTTGTCTGCGATAAGCTTGATCACGAAATTACCTGATCCCGGGTAATATCCAGGCTTATCATCGAGAACTACCGATACACTCTCCGCATCAAAGCCTTCTTCCTTAGCTTTCTCCATTGTAAGACCAGTTCGACCGAGATTCAGAGAAGAAGAAGCCTTTATTACTGCAGTACCCAAGCACCCTTTATAAGAAGCTTCTTCACCGCTAAGAGCCTTGGCCAGTATTCTTCCTGTGATGTTCGCTGTACTTCCCATTGCAGAGTACTGCCTCTTTCCTGTCACCATATTCTTTACAAGAGCACAGTCGCCTACAGCATAAATGGAGTCAAGATTTGTTTTCATCTTATCATCTACAACAATTGCACCTTTCTCCATTTCCAGACCGAGAGAGGAGAGAAAATCTGTGTTTGGTTTTACTCCGAGAGCAAGGACAACCATATCTCCATTTACGTTTCCGACACTTGTCTTGACTCCCTCCGCCTTCTCGCCGCCATATATTTCCTCAAGCTTCGCACCTAGAATAATCTTTACGCCTGTCTTCTGTATTTCTTTCTTTGCATAAAGAGCCATATCGGGATCAAAGAGGCCTGGAAGAATCTGTGACGCCATATCTAATACAGTTACATCCAAGCCTTTTGCCTTCAAGTTCTCAGCCACTTCTAGGCCAATAAAGCTGGCACCCACAACTACAGCACATTTGACAGTGTCAGCATAACTCCTGATAGCCACTGCATCGTCCACACTTCTAAGAGTAAAGACACCATCCTTATCAACTCCGTCCACATGAGGCTTAATAGGAGAAGCACCTGTTGCAATAACAAGTTTATCGTAGGAGACTCTCTCTCCGTTCTTAAAGGAGACTGTCTTGTGGTCTTTATCTACAGACACCGCTTCCATCTCTGTCTTGACTTCAACACCTGTCAGATTTGAATATTTCTCCGGAGTATTGACCACAAGACTCTCTCTATTCTCAATTGCTCCCCCGATATAATACGGCAGTCCGCAGCCTGCGTATGATATCTCCTTCTCTTTTGTGTATATCACTACATCGTTATTTCTGTTTTCTCTTTTTAGTTTTGCTGCAACTTTTGTTCCGGCAGCAACTCCACCAAGTACTACTATTTTCATACTTTCCCTCCACTTATAGGATAATGTCCAAGTACAACTTTGAATAGAATAAATGTAGATAATAAATTTAAATTACCACTAAACCAATGGTAGTAGAGCTATGAAAAAAATACAGATAATTGATTTGCCTAGTTACACTGATTCAAACAACACATCCTCTTCAAAAGAAGTCATTAATAGTCTGAAAACCAACTATTGCTCAAAGATTTCCATCTTTGATGACAAATCTGTATTCATCAGACTAAAAGCAGAGAGAAAAGACGCCAACACGATTCCATTATTTGTCGTCGGCATAATAGAAAATAAAGAAGATATTACAATAATCAAAGTCTCCGGCGACTTCTCACTCCTTGAGAATAAGCTGTCAACCCAGTCTTTCTCTTCAATATCTGAAGTTTTTGCCTTCATCCTCTTTTCTCTTATAAACAATGACTCAGACTTTCTTTCGCTTATGGAGAAAGAAGCAGAAAAGATAGAAGAAAAGATCCTGGAAGGAACAGATATAAACTTTTTCCCTCTTCTTACAAAAAGAAAAAGGATAGTATCAAAGTTTGAAGCTTTTTATCTTGATACACTCACTATTCTGGATGAACTGGAAGAAATTGACGAAAAGACAAGTAGATCCCTTAAACAAAAGCTATCGAGGCTTGAGGTATATGCAAATAGAATTAGCCAGATTATCAGTGAAATACGAAGCGAGGGGGAGAGCCTCCAACTTGATAAAGAGAACAAGACAATGGAATTTTTGACAGTCGTCACAACAATCTTTCTACCCCTGACCCTTCTCACTGGTTGGTATGGCATGAATTGGAAGGGCATGAAGGAGCTGGAATGGAAATGGGGATATCTCGTCTTTATCTTATTCGCTTTCTTAATAGTTGTCTTAGAGTCAGTGTTCTTCATTAAGAAAGGTTTTTTTAAAAGAAAAACACATAAATTCAACGATAAATAATTGAGAAAGCTTTTCTTAGAAACAGTTGCTTAGTCATTTCTGTTTTCTTTTTATGATAAAGACAGAACAAACCAAGACAGATAAAGCCCTCTTAGGATAGTGTTTCATCATTTCTGGAATTTATCGTCTAATATAGCCTTAAAGAGAAATGAGGGATGTAAGGAAGGGTTATTTAAGAAGAAGGGAGACAACGATCAATTCTACTTCGGAGTTTGAATAAAGGTGTGACATGAGACTGTAATAAAAAAATGCGGGCGGGCAGGATTGAACTGCCGACCCCATCCGTGTGAAGGATGTGCTCTCCCACTGAGCTACGCCCGCAAATATGCAATGAAAAGAATAGACCAAGACAAAGCCTTATTCAAGCCCCTTCCCTCTTTATATATTCCACTTTTATTCTTTCATAGAATTCATTAATCTTAATTCGTTATTTATATTCCTATTTTAGAATATTATTTTCCAAAAATATTATATTTACACAACATTTTCCGATGAAACTATAATTCCAATTTGAATACATTGTCCTGCTACTATTCACCACATTCCTTCACAATGTGCCAAGCATCATCTTCGTACCTAAATAGATCACTATTGATTATCTCGGCAGGTATTTTTCCTGCATGAAGATTGTTTATCATAAGTATATCTTTTAGCTCTCTCTCGCTAATTGTATTCTTTCCCCTCTTTATAAGAAGATCTCTGACAAGTTCTGAAAAAGATGAATACCTTCCCTTTTCTGCTACGATAGTTCGTACATACCTTCTATCTATTACACTCCCCTGGAACAGATCGAATCTATTGGATTTCGAAATGATTGCATCAAGTAGAAATACATTCCATTCAAGCTTTGATAGAGGAAGAGAAGAGTAAGCGTTGTAATTAAGAAGAGAGATATAGCCATTCTCCATATGGGAAGAAAAATAATCTGCAACAGTATCGATAATATTTCCCTCAATATCAAGAAATACTTTTTCTTTCATGTATTCATCTCTATTTATTCTAATGTAAGAAGATACAAGATTCCTAAATTCAACATCTCTTACCATAGTAGGTATCTCCAACTTCTTACATAAATCAACGTATTGAGAGTATGAGATGATATCTGGTTGACCGATATATTTCAAAAATACATCTTGGTATTTTATTACGACTCCATCTGCTTTTTTTGAAATATGAGGATTATATATGGCATATTCTTCATCCAATAAGCCACCAGCCAAAGAGAATACAGAAACAGGTGAATCAAGATTATTTATATTCAAAATAGAACTATACTCAGACTTCATGAGTTTTGAATATAAGATATATCGATTTGTGTATCCTCGGTTTTCATTAATAGTCTCAATAATAATGTCTCTTATTCCTTCCTTCTCCTCATTTTTAATATCCAGAAGCTCCATGAGTGTTATCTTATTATCATTTAGCTTAATAAGATTCTTATCTTCACTGATAGGCATGATTATCATGACATCGGTAAATCCAGGGAAATGCTCTTTTATTTCGTCAATAGACACTGGAGATTTTTTGATTCTTATTAGTTCTTCTATTCTCTTCTTAGTTGGAATTATGACAAAGGAGTCTCTATCTTTTATAAGGTAGTCGCGAGTAGAGGTGCACAATTGAGGAAGATAATGCTGTATCACTCCATGTAGTGTATAGTGATTATTTATATTAGTAGTAGAGAGATAATCACTTAATTCGTCATATAATGTTCTATAGTATATCTGGTTGTTCGGGTTAGATAATATCGCTTCTTCTATACGAGAAAGGACTTCCGAATCCACATGGAACAATGAAGAAGCAACAAACTTTGACCTATCTACAAGAATTAAATCATCTTTATCTATGAGCCGGGCATAGAAAGCTCTATTAGACAAGTCAATTGAATAATTATATTCACTCTTAACAAGGCTTTTTAATCTTTCCATATCAGGAGAAACGATGTCATTGAGTTGAGTAAGGTTTATTCCTTCAGGAAAATACTTCTCTATTATTTTTAGAGCCAATTCTCTATATTTCTGCTTATACTTCGAAACAAAGGTATTGTATATGTGGTAACCATTAAGAGAGAGATAATTTAAGAGTACTGTCAGATCCATAAAAGTAAGGCCGACTTTATTAAACGCTTCATTCAGGTCCGCCATACTGTCAGCCAACTCCGCTGCTTCTCCTATGTATTCCTCAACAATCCTCTTTATCTTCTCTTCAATGCCTGGCTCACTGCTCTTAAAAAATAAAGAAGCACACTCCAGATACTCTACGTCTTTGTTTTCCTTGAAAGCTTTGATGAAGATACGAGCATTGTCATCAATCTTAAAATGTGACTTTATCTCCTCTTCGCTGATATATTTTTTACTAACAAGCTCTAAATCAACAATGATGGAGGTATAAGGAAGGACTCGTTTTGTGACATCAAGCTCTATTTGTCTTACTCTCTCCCTCGTCACACCGATTAACTTTCCGACTCCATCCAGTGTTTCTCCCTCTTCTCTTTTAAGATAAGTGACACGTTTGTTCTCAACGATCTCTTTTTCAATAAATGACTCAATGGCTTTATAGTTCTTATCTAAAGTATCGATAGTAGAAGATGGAGCATTATCTCTAGATTTCAAGTATTCAGATATAGTATCCACCTCTTGTCTTGAGATATCCGGAACATCAAAGATATTAAATGAAGATAGGTACTCTCTCAGTGAACTAATGGTAGTGATATTTACTCTTTCCAACTTCCTCAATAACCCCTTTGGAAAAGAGAATATGAGTCTTTCACTTCTGTCTTCGACAAATGAGGGAATATATGAAAGAGGAGACGGGGATATATAATAGTCATCTTCTAGCTCAATGATTTCGCAACTGTCATTCAACCAGTTGTCTTTTTCTCTGTTGTATAATACTTTCATTTCATTGATAGTTTTAATGCCGATATTTGGAATTGTATCTAGTTTATAATTTCTTACAAATAAAACAAATGAGCATATTGTGTATATACCGAGAGAAAAGAGGGTGTTAATACTCTTATAAGAAAGAGAATAGAAAAGAAGAGAGGGAGAAAGTGTAGCTTCATTCACCTTGATTCCATTCTTTGGGAAAGCCCTCTGTGGTATGTAATCTTCATCATAAACAAGTGATCCCTTTTTATAATCATCTATTATTTTGAAGATTGATTTAGATGTTATTCTACCGCTTTCCTCAATCAGAGCGTGTCCCCCATTCGAGTCGAAGTCCAATAGATCCTTAACTGTAACAATACTATGTTTTTTAAGGAACGTAAGAGAGCGGGTCGGGAGAGAAGGAATACTTAATAGATAAATTGTCTTATCTTCTTCTAAATCAAATAGACCAGGAAGGAACAGATCATCCTCTGTCTCCTCATTCTTTTGTGTATTATAAGCCTTTTTTTCTTTTTCCACTTTTACAGGATTATCCAAATCTGAAGCATCGAATAAGCTGCCTTCAAACCAATCGTCCTTCACACCTCACTCCTCAAGATAGGATAAACTATAGAAATTGTTTTGTAGATAGTTAATTCATAAATAGCACAAGCATAATGGTATTATGGAAAAAGTGTTAAATAGCCAGTCCCCTACTAAGATCCTTAATAAACCTGGCGGGAATTCTATACTTCATCTTCCATACAATCTCTATTGGTCTAGATCCCTTATGGCTTTCGCACTCTACAGGACCTAAGAAAGTATAAGGAACAGTT
>CAMEXG010000021.1 GCA_945947045.1 uncultured Spirochaetales bacterium
CTCTTTCTTAGCCAATTCCACCAAGCGATGGAGCATTGCCTTTGCGTCTGCAAGCTGCAAGTCATGTTCGAAGGACTCTCTCTTAAGTACAACATATCCATATCCAAGATCATCCAAAACCTTTCTGACTGTATCGTAGCCCAGAAGTGTAGGGTTAAGCTTGACAAAAGTATCCAGTTTCTTTTCTGTCAATAGATAGGAACAGATGGCTTCAATCTCCTTCGGTGGACATCCGTGCATTGTAGATACTGTCACTGAGCGGCAGATGTTCTTTGAGATATTGTCCAAAGTCTTTAAAACTTTTTCTTCTCTCCCTTCCCAGTCCGAGCCATCGAAGATTCCGTCTGAGATCATAGCCTTGGCTTCATTAATATAATCATCGAAGAGAGGTTTCTTTCCACTATCGATCATACTGTCGATAAATGTCTGCATCTTTTCCTGTTTGATACCTTCCAGGTTATATCCACAGGACATGTTGAAAATAAAGGAAGGTTTTTCGATTGTCTTATTCTCGATTGCACTCTCAATGATATGAAGAACAATCCAAGCCTTGAGATACTCGTCATATGCCTTCTCAAGAGTATACTCTGTAGACCACTCGACATTGTATCCTTCATCTCTGGCATCGATACAAGGCTTTGCTATCTCCAAGTGATCCATGATCTGGACAGTCTTGAGTTCTATAAATCTGGCACCTACCAGGTATGAAGCCACTATATTCTGGCTAAGCTGAGTATGAGGACCTGCTGCAGGGCCCATAGGAGTCGTTGCACTTTCGTTGAATACTTTTACTCTGTGCTTTCCATCATCCTTATAAAACTGGTCTTTATGTATAGAAAAGATTGAATCGTGATTTCGAAACTCTCCGCTGATACGGGTGAGAAGTTCGCTAAAAGGGATTGGTCTCATCAAATCTGCCATGTACTTTTCTCCTTAAGACGGAATATCGTCACTTATAGGATATCAGCAAAAAGTGTGATGTCAAACAAAAAGATGCAACATTTTGCAACAGTTTTCCCTATTGTTGTCTAGACTTTCTATCACTAGACAAATGTGATACCATCACACTGGAGATAAAAAAATGAAAGAAAGAACTTTTATTGCAATCAAACCAGATGGAGTCCAGAGAGGACTTATCGGAAGAGTAATAAGCAGAATTGAAGACAAGGGTTACAAGATCATTGGACTTAAGATGCTTTCCGTCACTCCGGAGCAGGCTGCAGCACACTATGCAGAGCACGAAGGAAAGCCCTTCTATCCAGGGCTTGTAAAATTCATCACAAGCGGTCCAATAGTGGCAATGGTCGTTGAGGGTGAAGACTGCATCGGCGGAATGAGACAGCTAATGGGAAAGACAAACCCATCTCAGGCTGAAGTCGGTACAATTCGTGGAGACTTTACTCCTCAGATGAGCTATAACGTCATCCATGGCTCCGACAGCCCTGCTTCCGCTGAAAGAGAAATAGCAATCTATTTTAATGAAAATGAGCTCACTTCATGGAAAACTGTCTTTGAGATGATCAAAGAAAAGCTGGAAAACTAAAGAAAGAGCCGTCAATCGCGACGGCTCTTCTTATTTATATCTCTTTACTTGGAAAGAGCTTCTGCAATACTCTCCACTTGTGTTTCAGATACACTATTAAGAGCACTCATAAGTGTCGCTGTTCCCAGCCACTCTATTTCTTTGCTCTTCTCCATCATTCCAGTAATGACCTTTGCAGCCATTGGTCCCCAGGAGCCATTCTCAATTATTGCAACCTTTCTCTTCTGATAGTTTCTCTCAGTCAGATGTTCCACGAACTCTCTCATAAATGGGAAGATATCTCCATTATATGTTGTCGTTGCAAGAACCAGCTTACTTGTTTTGAAAGCTGATGAGACAGCTTCAGACATATCGCTTCTGGCAAGGTCAAAAGTAGTGTACTTCACACCCCTTTCGCTTAGTTTTTTCTCCAATAGTTTTACTGCCTCTCTAGTGTGGCCGTAAACAGATGTATATGCGATAGTGACGCTATCTTCTTCAGGTGTATAAGAAGACCACTTGTCATATAGAGAGAGATAGTGTCCGAGATCCTCCGAGAGAACCGGGCCATGAAGAGGGAGGATCTTGGATATCTCCAACTTAGAAGCCTTCTTCAACAAGCACTGAACCATCTGTCCGTACTTTCCGACGATGCCGATATAATACCTTCTTGCCTCATCGTCCCATGGCTCCTCCCTATCCAAGGCGCCGAATTTACCAAATCCGTCTGCAGTGAACAGTACTTTTTCGTTTATATCATAGGTAACCATTACTTCAGGCCAGTGAACCATAGGGGCGGCGACGAAAGTAAGAGTATGAGATCCAACCTGTAATGTATCGCCTTCCTTGACAACCACTCTTCTTTCACTCCAATCTGTACCAAAGTAGTTCTTCATCATCTGAAAAGATTTCGCACTTGATACGACAAATGCTTCCGGATACTTCTCCATAAATGCAAAGATGCCTGCAGAATGGTCCGGCTCCATATGCTGTACCATAAGATAATCAGGGGTTCTTCCTTTGAGTTCGGAGGCGATGTTGTCAAGCCACTCTGAGATAAAATGCCTGTCAACTGCATCCATAATAAGTGTCTTGTCTCCACCGTCAATGAGATAAGAGTTATAACTCATACCGTTTGGGACCTTATACTGTGACTCGAAAAGGTCAACCTTATGATCATTTACACCTAGGTATTTAATATCTTTTGTAATATCCATCTTTATTTCCTTTAAAAAAATACTTTACTCTAATAGTATAACTGTTCCAAAGCATGAGTATCAACAAAAGACATTTATCCTTCTCTATTTTTCTCCCCTTTTTTTCCATACTATGTTTACAATACCAATATGATTGAGAAAAAACCTTATATCAGAGTCAATCTTCCCTTTACCCAAAAAGAGAGTAAGGATCTTCTTTCCCTCTCTTTTAATGAAGAAATAAAGGAAAGAATGGAAAAGACAATAGAAAAAGAAGCTCCTATCAGGCGTACTCTCCTTTACAAAAGAGTCATCAACTCCTTCGGAATCTTGAAAGTGGGCTCCAGACTTCTATCTCTTTTCGACTCGATATCTTCAGAATTAACGAATAGAACCAGTGGGGACTATGACGGAGAGACTGTGTTTCATGCTACAGAAGACGAAGATTTCTTCCGCCCTTCACCTGAATCCGACGACAGGTACTCTTATCAGATTCCTTCCAGAGAGGCCGCTTCTTGCATTCTTTATATCTTGGAGAACTCAGAGAAACAAAGCTTGACAAAATCCCAGCTTTATAAGGAATTCATCAAAGAGATGGAATGGGAAAAAAGCGGGAACGCAATTGAGAAGCTTTTTTCCGCTGCACTCTCAGACGGCAGAATCAAAAGAAGTGGAAATGGAAGAATTCTCAAATGAGACTTTATATAAAAAGAGCAGACACCTCTATATTCTTTGATCCTGATGCAAGTGGTCCAGTCTCCCTGATGGTAGGAGATACCATAATAAGGGGAGAGTATAAGACTGAGTCTTCACTCTCTCCGTCTCTCTTATCTCTTCTTCTCTCAGGACTGAAGCCGGAATACAAAAAATGGGACAACGAGAAGATAGACTTTTCATATATCAAAAACAAAATCATACCTCTCTACGCCACATTTGACAGTGCACACCGAATAGACCATGTAAAGGCAGTAATACATGACAGTATAGAAGAGGCAAAAGAACTTGGAGCTTCAGTCACCCTCTCCTTAATAGCCGGAGCGTACCATGACATTGGACTCACCATAGACAGAAAGACACATCACCTGGTGTCTGGAGAGATGATGAGAAAAGATGAGTTTCTCACCTCCACCTTTCCTCCCGATATAGTCACCCTGCTTTCAGAGGCTGCAGAAGACCACAGAGCTTCATCATCAACTCTTCCCCGCTCTCTCTTTGGAGCCATCGTCTCCGATAGTGACAGGCAACTAAATATAGAGACCGTATTATCCCGCACTATTCAATACTCGCGATCCCATGGAGCTGAGAATATTGATCAAATCAAGGCACATGTCTTTTCTCATATGGCGGAAAAATACTCGAAAAACGGGTATTTAAGTATGTTTTTCCCCTCAGAAAAGGATAAATGCAACATTTTGCAACTACATTCCCTTTCAGAAAACGAAAAATTATTATCTGAAATTGTGGAGAAGTTATGGTCGAAAGTGGAGAATTTTTAACTATACCGCAATTTAATAGTAAATCTTCCATTTTTCCATCATTATTTTCTTTACAAATCTAGTTTTCCCTCTATACTAGACTAAACAGGAGATAAAATATGCTCATTAACCTTGAAAAGAAACCTGAAATAATCGCAAAGAACGTTGCAAGATGTAGAGAAAAGGGTATCACTCTTCCTACATTTGCCCAGATGAAGAATCCGGACCTCATTCCTCAAGAGATAAAAGATAAACTTAAGGATGTAGGTCTTTGGGATGTAAATCCACTTAACCTCTATAGAATCAACTGGCACAATGAGCCTGTGGAAAAGGGTGGTCAGTTCGGTGGCGTCAATTACATCGAGATTCCTAGAAAGATCACAGGGACAAAGGCTCACATCTACGCTCTTGCCGGCAAGTTCTTCCCATGTGGTGTACACAAGGTCGGAGCTACATATGCTTGTCTCGCACCAGCTCTTGTATCAGGAAACTTCGACGCTGTAGAACAGCAGGCTGTATGGCCAAGCACAGGTAACTATTGCCGTGGCGGTGCTTACAACTCAGCTCTTCTCGGATGTAAATCAATCGCTATCCTTCCTGAAGATATGTCCCAGGAAAGATTCAATTGGCTCAAGACTGTTGCAGGCGAAATCATCGCTACCCCTGGCTGTGAATCCAACGTAAAAGAGATCTTCGACAAGTGTCATGAACTTGATGAAGAACGCGGCAAGCACATTGTCATATTCAACCAGTTCGAGCAGTTCGAGAACTATCTCTGGCACTATGAAGTAACAGGTTCTGCAATTCTCGAAGTCATCAATAAGCTTGGAGTAAAAGCGGAGAATGTACGTGGTTACGCTTCCAGCACAGGTAGTGGCGGAACACTCGCAGCAGGCGATCATCTGAAGGATGTATATCCAAATATCAAGATTGCTGCAGGTGAAGCTCTCCAGTGCCCTACACTTCTTAGAAATGGTTTCGGTGCACATAGAATCGAAGGTATCGGCGATAAGCACGTTCCATGGATCCACAACGTAAAGAATACTGACATGATCTGCGCCATCGACGACCAGGATTGTATGGATATCTACAGACTCTTCAACGAACCGGAAGGAAAAGAGTATCTTAAGTCCATTGGAGTAGAAGACAAGGATATCGAAAACCTTGCACTCTTCGGAATCAGCGGTATCGGCAATATGCTCTCAGCCATCAAGATGGCAAAATACTATGAGATGGATGAAGATGATTGTGTATTCACAATCCTTACAGACTCCAGCGTAATGTATACTTCCCGTCTGAAGGAACTTGAAGAGAAACAGGGCAAGTTCTCTCTCATGGAAGCTGCAAGAGTACATGCTGCATCTCTCATGCACCAGACAATCGAAAATGCACTTGAGCTTACATATTATGAAAGACTCAGAGTGCACAACCTTAAGTATTACACATGGGTTGAACAGCAGGGTAAGACATATGAAGAACTCAACAGACAGTGGTATGACAGAAACTACTGGAAAGACATCCCTAAGATGACAGACACAATCGACAAGATGATCACAGAGTTCAACGAAATGATAAAAGGCTGATAAACGCCGGACTGGCCGGGGAGGAAATCCCCGGTTTTATTTTTGGAGGATTGAATGCGCTTTAAATATGTATGTAGCGACTGTGGCAAAGAATACATCACTGATGAGATAATGTATCAATGTCCAGAGTGTAGTAAACTAAATGACGGTATATCATTCCCAAAAGGGAACCTTATTGTAAAACTTGATAAAGAAGTTCTAAAGAAAGCCAAAGAAAAAGACCACGTGACTCCAAATGACTTTTATCCTTATCCATCAGATGATGAAGAAGCCTACCCTATCGGCGTTACACCTTTAATGGCTCCAAGAAGACTTCAGGAAGAGACAGGAGTAAAGAATCTATACTTTAAGTTAGATTCTCAACTTATCTCCGGTTCATTCAAGGATAGGGCTTCCTATGAAGTAGCTCTTCAGGCAAAAGCTATGGGAGAGAAGAAGATTGCCCTTGCCAGCACAGGAAACGCAGGAGCCGCAATGAGCGCTGTAGGTGCAGCCATGGGTTTGGATATTATCCTCTTCGTTCCTGCCTCCGCTCCTATAAACAAGCTTATGCAGTCTGTTTTGTATGGGGCAAAAGTAATCCCTGTAAAGGGGACATATGACGATGCATTCAAGCTCTCTATTGAATACACTCGTCTCCACGGAGGCATTAACCGCAATACCGCCTACAACCCTATGACCATCGAAGGCAAGAAGAGTATATCCATCGAACTGTTTGAGCAGATGGGAAGAAAAGCTCCTGACGCCGTGTATGTTCCAGTTGGAGACGGTTGTATTATTGCAGGTGTAGCAAAGGGATTCTCAGATTTGCTTGAAGCCGGTCTTATCGACAAAATGCCAAGAATGATCTGCTGCCAGTCCACTAAGAGTGCAGCCATATCCAATGCTATCGACAACAACGACTACAGCGAGTTTAATGCAACCACAAGAGCCGACAGCATATCCGTTGGTCTTCCAGCAAATGGAAGGATGGCGGCAGGATACGTAAAAGAATCCAAAGGATGGACAGTCAGAGTCAGCGACGAAGAAATTTTGGACAGTCAGATAGATCTTACATCAAAGGCAGGCGTACTCTCTGAGCCAGCTGCCGCTTGTGCTTGGGCTGCTTTCAAGAAAGATAAAGATCACTTTGTATCAGAGCTTGGTGAAGATGCAGTCGCCGTAGTCCTTCTTACAGGTTCCGGATTTAAAGATATGAAAGCATTTGACGGCAGAGTAAAGATGCCAGATGCAATTGAAAACAGCGTAGAGGAAGTAAAGAAACTCAACTTTTAACATTGAGCCTGGTTTTTCCAGGCTCTTAATATGTCATTTGTTTTTGCATTTAAAGCGATTTTGACTCTTATATTTCCGTAATAAATCAAGTGGCTGTTGACAGAAAGAAGCAAAGAAGCAAGAATAAGTTGTTTCGGGATGTAGCGCAGTGGTTAGCGTATCAGTCTGGGGGACTGGGGGCCGGCGGTTCGAGTCCGCCCATCCCGATTATTTACAATCATGAATTATTCTTTATATCTAAAATAATAAAGCATATTATGCTAATTCTTTTTTTCTATCAGTTTTAAGTATCCGATAACTTCAAAACGAATCACTTTGCCATTTACTACAATGTCTTTTGTTTTGTTTCTGACAATGTCCACTGAACCAGATATTAAAGAATTCTTAACTCCGTCATAAAACTCCACTTCTACGACATCGCCCTTTGTAAGATTGTTTAAAGTATCGTTAATCTCCTCTTCGGCATCTGGGCACAAAACATGTGGAACCTCGACAAAGAGTTCCTGTCTTTTCCTCTCCAAAGCCTCTTCCAATCCTCTGACGGCAGAGAATGGGAGAAACTGCTTCGCCCTCTCCTCAGGACTCATTTTCACCCTTTTCTCGTATCCCACTTTTGTGACCTCCGATCTGAACGTTTCTCTCTTTTTGCGTAGCGCCTTCCTCGTAGTCCATTCCCTTTAGAATGGCATTTTTACCATATGTGTCTTTAATGGAAAGTATTGCCTTCTGTATGCTTTCTCTCTTCTTTGCGTCTTCACCATCTAAGAAAAGATCCAATTGACGAGGTTCCTCATCATCGACGATGCCTGATAGAGAAATCATAAAGCGTCTTACATACTCGTCCTTTCCAACCATAGACTTAAAGAGATTTGCCGTTGCAATTCTAAAATCCAAGTCGTTCTGAGTCGGGGAAGGGAAAGAAAAACTCATATGTCGTCCGCCTCCTCCACTTCTTCCAGCCATACCCACACCCAAAACTATTCCAGAGGCTTTCTTATTCTTTCTGGAAAGCTGCAACGCTATATCATCACCCATTTCCTTTACTACAACCAATGCCTCGTCATATGGGTAATCTTTAAAGAGGACTTGACCGGAACAAATACTTTTATTCTTTGGCTTATATGACTGGATATCGGCCATAGTAGTGCTTTCTCTTCCCCAAGCATGATCTATCAATAGTTCCGCATCTATGCCGAATTCTTTATACAAAAGCTCTTCCGGGGCATGGGCGATCTGACGCATTGTAAATATACCGAATCTTGAAAGTCTAGCTTCGGTTCTATTTCCTATTCTCCAGAAATCACTAAGGGGACGATGATCCCAAAGCTTCTCTATATAGCTTTTTTCGTCCAATACTCCGATATAATCAGGAGAGTGCTTGGCAGTAATATCGAGGGCTATTTTACAGAGATAAAGATTCGTGCCTATCCCTGCAGTGGCTCTTACCCCAACTTCTTCTGTAATCTTGTCCATAAGAAATACGGCCATCTCTTTTGGTGTCATTTTATATCTCGGCAGGTACCCGGTGACATCCATGAAAGCTTCGTCTATAGAGTAGACGTGGATGTCGTCAGGAGAAAAATATCTAAGATATATCCCGTAAATTCTAGCTGCATAATCTATATACTTCTGCATTCTGGGAGTAGCAGTTACATACTTGATATTTGGCGGTATTTCAAAGACTCTACATCTGTTTTTTACGCCCCTCTTCTTTAGCGATGGAGAGACTGCAAGACATATGGTTTTATCACCTCTATCAGGATCTGCTACAACAAGATTTGCCGTCATTGGATCCAGACCTCTCTCTACACATTCAACAGAGGCATAAAAGCTTTTGAGATCTATACAGATATAGCATTTGTCTTCCATATCATTATATTAGCCCAATAAAATAATAAAGAGAAGAAAAAGACTTTGTAAGAGATACAAACTATTCTCTTTTACTTATAATATAAAGAATTAAAAGAATACACCTTTCCATATAAGAAAGAGGTGAAAGAGTTTGTAAGCTTCCAATACTAAAATATATTTCTATTCTTTCGATACTCCCTCCAGACGTTCTCAAAGAAATCATTATCCAAATGAATTGGACGAGGTTTCCGGTAAAAGAATTTTACCTCCCCATATTTATGTAAGGGTGGAATCTATACTCCAACGCTACGTTTCCAGAAGGGCACATATTAAGTAATAACAACAAAAAGTATAAATAGAACTAATAATTTGTCACACTAAATAGAGAGAAAACATTACATCAAATGATTTATATGAATTATGCTGCGGTTTCCCGCAGCATAAAACCTAGCTAAGTTCTGTCTTTCCAGTGTAGAGACTGTAGTAGACACCTTTTGCCTTCAATAAGTCTTCATGATCTCCTCTTTCGATGATCCTACCATTCTCCAGAACCATGATTGCATTACTATTTCGTACTGTAGAAAGTCTATGAGCAATGACAAATACAGTTCTGTTTTCCATAAGCTTATCCATTCCGGACTGGACAAGCGTTTCTGTGTATGTGTCGATACTGCTGGTAGCTTCATCGAGAACCATGATCGGAGGATCAGCTATTGCAGCTCTTGCAATAGATAAGAGCTGTCTCTGTCCCTGAGAGAGATTCTCTCCATTATTCGTCAGGACTGTATCATAGCCATCCTTCATCATCATAATAAAATCATGGGCATTTGCAAGCTTTGCAGCCTTTATTACATCTTCGTCTGTAGCTTGAGGTCTACCATAGCGGATGTTCTCTTTTACAGTACCTGTAAAGAGGTTGGTATCTTGAAGAACCATAGCCATAGATCGTCTCAGATCATTAAGCTTTATTCTCTTGATATCTACTCCATCTATGGTAATAATACCCTTCTGAATATTATAGAAACGGTTCAAGAGATTTGTGATAGTAGTCTTTCCTGCTCCCGTTGATCCAACAAATGCAATCTTCTGACCAGGCTTAGCGTAGAGGGATATATCTGAAAGCACTGTACGTTCCCCGTCATAAGAGAAGTCGACATGATCAATCACGACTCCCCCCTTAAGAGGAACAAGAGTAGACTTGTCTCCTTCAGGAACCTTCCAAGCCCAGTGTCCAGTGCGCTCAGAACACTCTTCAATATTGTCGCCTTCACCTTTTACTCTGACGATAGTTACATCGCCATTATCTTTCTCCGGCTCTTCATCCAACAACTTGTAGATACGCTCTGCACCGGCAAGAGCCAAAAGAACGTTGTTTGCCTGCTGTGAAAGCTGAGAAATGTTATTTGAGAATGACTTCGAAAGCTGCAGGAAGGCGGCAAGGGCACCGATTGTATAGATATCAGGACGGGCGATGATGGCAACGGCTCCTACAAGTACAAGAACAACATATTGGAGATGTCCAAGGTTGTTGTTTACAGGTCCCATGGATCCAGCCCATGTATTCGCCTCAGCCATAGTCTTTTCAAGCTTCTTATTGAGAACCTCAAAGTCTTCTTTACACTTTTCTTCGTGGGTGAATACTTTTACTACTCTCTGTCCATTCATCATCTCTTCAATATATCCATTTACATCTCCAAGAGCCTTTTGCTGAGCCTTGAAGAATGCTCCTGATTTCTTTCCGATTGTTCCCGTTACAAAAAGAGTAATAAAAATGAATGCAATGACCACCAGTAACAATATCCAGCTATTTACCGCCATTGAGAAAAGAACCATTACAAGTGTCATGCCTGCTGTCAGAAGCTGCACAAGTCCATTTGCAACCAGTTGATTGAGAGTGTCGGTATCGTTGGCAAAACGGCTCATAATTGATCCTCTTGCATTCTTGTCAAAGTAAGAAAGAGGAAGAGACTCAAGTTTGTCGAACATCTTGATTCTCATATCATAGATTGACTTCTGAGCTACTCCGACCATGATATAGGAAACGGCGAAAGACGCTGCAATTGAGATCAATACAACAACTGCAAATTTACCTAAATAAATTAACGCCTTTGTAAAATCAGGGTTCTCGACTCCCTTGAGAGGTATTACTACATCATCGATGAAGGATCCGATGAAAGAAGCAGAATATGTAGTCGAGAAAGCAGAAAGGATAATACAGAAGACAATTAAAACTATGAGAAGATATCTTCCTTCAAAGACATCCTTCATCAAGCGGAGGAATGTAGCCTTTGGGTTCTTTGCTTTTTCGCCGAACTTCATTTTACCCATCTTTTATTCCCTCCCCTTTGTCTGAGTTTCAAAAAGATTCTTATACCCAGCGTTTCTTTCTATAAGCTCTTCATGAGTCCCCACATCTTCAATGCGCCCTGCATTCATGATGACGATCTTATCTGCATCTTCAATAGATGAGATTCTCTGGCTAATGATGATCCTGGTCATAGAGTTGACGTCACGCCTCAATGCCTCCCTAATCTTTCTGTCTGTCTTTGTATCGACGGCGGAAGTGGAGTCATCCATAATAAGGATCTTGGGAGACTTCAGTAGTGCTCTTGCAATACACAATCTCTGTCTTTGTCCACCAGAGAAGTTAGCGCCACCCTGCTCTACGTGATAATCGAGTACACCTTCTTTCTCTTTTATGAAAGACAGGGCTGAAGCGATATCCAGCGCCTTCTCAATCTCATCGTCACTGGCTTTCTCATTGCCCCACTGAAGGTTTTCTCTGACGCTTCCCGAAAATAAAGTATTCTTTTGCAGGACAACAGAGACGCTGTCTCTAAGAGATTTAAGATTATACTCCCTTACATCCTTTCCTCCGACCTTCACGCTGCCCGAAGAGGTGTCGTAAAGACGTGCAATGAGAGAAACAAGCGTAGTCTTTCCGCTACCTGTGGTTCCAATTACCCCCACCATCTCTCCGCTTTTTATCTCGAGATTGATATCTTTAAGGACTCCAGATCCCTCTTTATAGCCGAAATTAACGTTTTCAAAAGAGATGGATCCATCGGGAACAACCTTCTCTCCATTCTCATTTTCATCCATAGAACTCTCTGAAGCCAAGACTTCAGCTATTCTCTCCATGCTGGGCTTGGACATCGTATACATGACGACAATCATTCCTGACATCATTAATGAAGAGAGAATCTGACCTGAGTATGTAAAGATACTCATCAATGAGCCGGTATCCATTCTTCCCACATTGACAAGCTTCGCTCCGAAGTAAGAGATGGCGATCATACAGCCATAGGAGACAAACATCATCATAGGACTCATTGCAGCCATCATTTTCTGGGCTTTGGTGAAGTTATAACGGATATTCTCTGCGCTGTCAGCAAACTTTTTCTTCTCTTTCTCTTCTCTTACATAAGCCTTTACGGTCCTGATACCTGAAAGGTTCTCCCCGACAACCTGGTTAAAACGGTCATATCCCTTGAATGCTGCATTGAAATATGAGTAAGTGACCTTCACCATTACTCCGATTCCGAGAGCTAGAATCGGAAGGACGATAACAAATACAAGAGATAAGATTCCACCTGCCCTAAAAGCCATAATAGAGGCAAAAATCAACATCATAGGGCTACGGACAAACATTCTTATACTCATAGTAAAGAGCTGCTGCACTCTCTGTACGTCAGTAGTAAGCCTCGTAATAAGAGAGGAAGGACTGAACTTATCGATGTCAGAAAAAGAAAACTCTTGAACCTTACAATATAGATCATGTCTGAGATTTGTAGAGAACCCGGCACCGGCTTCTGAGCCGAACTTTGCACCCATAACTCCGAAAAGAAGAGAAAGAAGTGCTGAGAGTATCAACAAGGCAGACATCAATAGTATGTATTTCATATCCATTGTTGCGACACCAACATCGATGATCTGGGCCATAATGGCAGGTATCAGAACTTCCATTAATACTTCCAATACCATAAAAATAGGAGTAGCGACAGTTTTGGCCTTATACTGACGTACTCTTGAAAACAAATCTTTTATCAATGTTATATTCCCTTGTATTCTATACTTCTAGAATATGCCTTTTTAATTAAATAATTAATTGATATAAGTCAATTTAGAAATATGTTTATTATGTGAAGTCGGCTATCCAAGGGACGCAAATGACGTTACAGGCAGAGTAAAAACGACGGCTTTACCTTTCTTAGTCAAAATAGGAAGAGACTCGATGGCTTTTGTTATCCTTTTAGCTTTTTCATCGGTCTCCACTATAACCAACACCTCTTTTTCACTTGTAATGGGATAACCGAAGAACTTTACATCGTCTGCTTTAGCAGTCCCGTGTCCCTTAATAATAGTACCGCCGCCAGCCCCTGCTTTTCTTGCTTCAGCCATAACATCGTCACCATATCCCATTTCACATATAACCTCTATCATTGTCCATTCTTTATCCATTATCTCTCCTCCTAGAAAAGCGGCTATGCCTTTGGTTTTCAGCCCCATTACATCACTCTTAGATTCTTCCCATACGCTTTTTTCCATAACAGAGAGAATCACTTCTCTTTTTGAGTCTCCAAAACCCAGAATAGATAAAAGGGAAGATGAGGCTGTACCCCGGGCATTTATCACAGTACCTCCCAAAGCACCTTTAGAGCGGAGTATATCCATAGCCTTCTCCGCCATCCCTTTTCCAACAACGAGAAATAGCATACCGTTTCTACTCATTTATCTACTCCCTTTTCCTTTTTTGTCTTCACGCCATAAATGACACCCAATATCTCCAATGCAAGAATAGGCATTGCAGCAATCAAGCCGATCATTCCAAAGGCCATTGATCCTGGATTCGCCGCCACAACAAATGAAGCACCAGACACCAAAGGCAACAGAAAAGTAGAAGACATAGGCCCTGTCGCCACTCCACCGCTGTCAAAAGCGATTCCTGCAAAAAGAGGTGGAACAAATGGTAATAATAAAAGAATAAGGGCATATATCGGAATAATGAAGAAAAGAATATGTATTCCTGTAATTATTCTGACCATCGATAAGCTTACTGCTACGGCAACACCGAGAGCTATAAACAACATCATCAACTTCTTCTTTATTTTTCCTTCGCTCTTTTCTTCCACTTCCTCAGTCAAAACCCATATTGCAGGCTCTGCAAGCACAACTACGGTTCCAAAAACAAAGCCCAAAATGATTAAGAGAACAGGAGTATGGAGGGCTATCAATCCCCCAAGAGTCCTTGCAACAGGCATAAACGCAGACTCCACCGCAAAAAGAAATAGAATGATGCCGAAGTATGAATAGAAAAGACCGACAATAATCTTTGAAGACTTGATCTTCGGCAACTTCAAAATAAAGAAGATAGAGATGATAGACAAGACTGCGATAGGTAGAAGAGAAGACGAAACACTCTTGATCACAGTCAGTAGAATACCAAGTAGACTTTCCTCTCCACTCTCAAGAATTACTTCTACACTTCCTTTATCTAAAAAGATGCTGTAGACCATTACCGCCAAAACAGGTCCGATACTTGCTATTCCTGTAAAGCCGAAAGAGTCTTCTTCCTTATTTCCATGGACAGAAGATACACCCATACCTAGGGCGAGAATAAAAGGAACGGCCAGCGGGCCTGTGGTAGCTCCTCCTGCGTCGTAACTGACGGAAACAAAGAACTCAGGTAAGAAAAGAGAAAAACCAATTGTAAGGAGGATAAAGACGGCAATGAACAGTTTAATAGAAATACCAGATAGAGCCCTGATATAACTGAGCGCCATAAATAGACCGACACCCATGGCAATAACGAAAACAAAAGATGAAGAATTAACATCGGAATTTATTTGACTTATCTGCCCCGCCAACACCCTGATATCGGGTTCGGCAACTGTAACAACGACACCGAGCATGAATCCTGACAGTAATAACAAAGTAACGTTTTTTCTTTCTGTTATTCTTGCTCCCAATTGGTTTCCTATGGGGAGAAACGCCATGTCAACGCCAAACAAGAAGAGAGTCAATCCAAATACCAATAGGAAAGAAGACAAAAGAAAGCTGATGAGAGAAACACTAAGGAAAGCACCATAAACGATACCCAATATAGTCGCAATGACGACAATAGGCATGACTGATAAAAGTACCTCTTTAAACTTCTTAAAAAAGCCCATATCTCACCTCATGGTATTTACCTAAAGTATAACAGATTAGTAAGAAGAATCAATAAAACAGAGATCATAACTGTAACAACAGGAATCACCTGCTGAAGAATATAAATACTTTTTTCAGAAATTCTTTGACCGGTTAAGAAATGGGACATAAACTAGTTTAGGAAGGGAGAAAACAAGAATGAAGAGCAAAAGAATAACTATAGCGGATATAGCTCAAAAATCAGGATACTCAAAGACGGCGGTATCTTTTGCATTCAATTGTCCGGAGAGGATCAGTAGAGATGCAGTAGAGAAGATTCTCAAAATTGCTCAGGAACTTGATTATTTCCCTGACCCTATGGCCAGAAACTTTTCACTAGGAAGACATTTGTCTCTAGGATTTCTAGTACCACAGTCTTTCGATATTTCCATGAAGAACCCTCATGTAGTCGATGTCTTACGAGGAATAGGAAGCGTATGTGAGAGTTATGGTTACACAATTACATGTATCCCTCCATTAAGATCATCCATTGCCGAAGCAATAAAAAACGCCACTGTAGACGGCATAATAGGCATGGGACTTGAATTTGGAAGCGAGGTACAGGAGGCATTTAAAAGAAGAAAGCTTCCTTTTGTATGTATAGACGCCATTGATGAAGAGAATGTCATCTCCGTATCCATCGACAACAAAGAAGCTGCAAAGAGACAAATGACTGAAGCCTTAAAGCGGGGACACAGAAAGATAGCTGTCATTTCTCTCCCAGGAGCAGCTTATTTATCTGATAACGACTCCCCTACTGTGGCTCCAGGCGTAGCATCAGCAAGAAACAGAGGATATCAGGAAGCGGAAGAAGAGTTTGGCATCAATACTCCATTCAAGACATACCCTGTCCTTGCAACAAAGGAAGGCGGAGAAGAAGCAGTGAAGAGAATACTCTCCGATGAAAGACCCACATGCATAATCACCATGTCTGACATCCAGGCCTTAGGTGCAATAGAATACTTGGAGAGACAGGGAATTAGAGTGCCTGAAGATGTATCTGTAATGGGATTTGATGGCATCTATCATAATGTAATGGGAAAGAATCTATGTTCTATAGACCAAAGAGGACATGAAAAGGGAGAGAAAGCGGCTGAAATGCTCTTTGAGATTATAAAAGGAAATGAGCCCGAAAATAAAATCTCCCTCATTCCATTTACATTCGAAGAGGGAGAAACTCTCAAAGATATTTCGTAATCAACGTCCTATGGTCTTAAGGCACATTTCAGGGTCATTGGTGATAGTACCCTCAACGCCCCATGCCATAAGCCTCTTGACTTCTTCTGGATCGTTAATTGTCCAGGCATTAATGCCCAAACCACAGGCTTTGGTTTCTTGAAGCATTTCTTCACTGATGACTTTATAATCAGGATGGAGGTATGAAAACGCCACTTCCTTTGCCAGATGGGAGATATGCTTGATATTGATAGAATTCGAAAACAAGAATCCCATTTTGCACTCTGGAAGGTATCTTTGCATTATTACCAATGAAAGAGGATTAAATGAAGAAAAGATCACTTTATCTTCTATGCCGTATTTCTTAACCACAGAAGCCACCTTCTCCTCTATTCCCGGGTAATAGATTACGCCAGTCTTAAGCTCGACATTCGCCTTCATACCACTCTCTTTAATAAAAGCACAAAACTCATCGAAAGATGGAACATAAGCGTCGAACTTATCAGCCATAGTCTTCGAAGCCTTGATAGCTGTAATCTCAGAGAGAGTACAGTCTCCGACCATTTTATCGACACCTGTAGTGCGTAAGAGATTTTCATCGTGAATGACTACAACCTCTCCGTCTTTTGTAAGGTGGACATCCATCTCAATACCATCGGCTCCGGCGTCTCTTGCAGCCTCAAAAGCCATCATAGTATTTTCTGGATACCTCGATGAAAAACCTCTATGAGCCCAAACTATCATTTTTTTCCTCCATTGCCCTTTATAATACGAAAAATCGAGAGAGAAATAAATCATGGACGTTTAGCCTCTTGCTTGTTTTTGTTATTACTGGCAAAGCCTATTCTGGATGGCGCTATAGAATATTTATCAAGTAATCTCCACACTATATTCTCAAGACTCAAGTCAAAGTGGCTCTCTTCCAATCCATTAAGGTAATCCAAAGCCAAGATAAGGTTTCCTATCATGTTCACTTTGCTGTTCCAAAGAGGAAAACTAGGAATAAGATTCTTCGGGCACTCCATTTCGTCAAGAAACACATGATCCACCAATT
>CAMEXG010000022.1 GCA_945947045.1 uncultured Spirochaetales bacterium
ATGGGGGTGTTTTGGTTTCGACTGGCTTTGCCATGCTGTAGACTGCGGACCAAGAGCTGACTTGTAAAACCGGCAAAAAAAATTAAATGCTAAAAAAGAAGAAGACTACGAAGTCGAATTCGAAGCAACAGCTCTCGCTGCGTGAGCACTTGAGCGGGATTATTTGAGTTAAGACTCTGATTCTTATAATCCTTTGACAAAGGGGTCTCATCTAATAGGACTTCATCGACTTATTGGAAAAATCTAGATGATGCTTCATGGCCTACGCTGGTTCCACTGCCTAAGCTGTGATTAAGATTAGAACTGGAACTATGATCCGTAGACGTTTATAGGTGGATTGTTAGGACGGGAGTTCGAGTCTCCCCACCTCCAACTTTTAGGTATATTTTTTGGTTGCTGTTATAGGGGGAAATATGGCAAACAAAGTCGATGTCCGTATTGTCAAGTCAAAAGAAAGTTTAATGTCCGCTTTAGTTGATTTATTGAATAAGAAGAAGTTGGAAGATCTTACTATTTCCGAGATTTGTCAGGAGGCGGATGTCAACAGAAATACTTTCTATTCTCATTATACCAGCGTCAGAGAATTGTTTGATGAAATGAACGGGAAGTATATGGAAACGTTATTTGCTTCTGCAAAGATGTTTGACGAACCGAACGACTCAAATATAAAGAACCTATTAAGTGTATTGGAGAAGATGAAAGAAAGAGGAAATCTTACAAAGATAATCTTCGCAGAGTCCAACTCAATAAAGCTTCTAAATAATCTTTTGCAATTTCTTTTTTCTTTTTCAATTATCGATAATAGTAAATCTGAATATTTGTCTCTGGAGGAGTGCAATTCTTTTTTGATTGGCGGAATATCGAATCTAATTCTTAGATGGATTGAAAACGATTTCCAAGAAAGCCCTAAAAATTTTGGGCGTAAGATATTTAACTTTATTGAAGAAATAAAATTGTTTTGAATTATGGGGTGGATGACACCCCATAATCATTAATATTTATTAAGCTCTCTTATCTCTCTTCTTGCGTCGATTCTAGCATCTCTCTCTTTTATGGCTTCTTTCTTGTCCCTGACGTTCTTTCCTCTTGCGAGAGCAATTTTCATCTTCACAAGGTTTCCCTTTAGATATATTTCCAAAGGAACGAGAGTAAAGCCTTTCTCATTTACCTTTCTTTGGAACTTCTTGATCTCTTGTCTATGGGCGAGGAGTCTGCGTTTTCTGTCGCTCTGATGGTTAAAGATATTTCCATGAGAGTAGGGTTGGATAAGAAAGCCGATAAGGGTCAACTGCAGGTCCTTTGCTGTGACATAACTGTCGGAGAAAGAACACTTTCCCTCTCTGACGCTTTTGACTTCCGTCCCTTGTAGCTCCATACCGCACTCCAGCTCTTCTATTATCTCGTAGTTAAAGTATGCTTTTTTGTTCTTTTGTATCAGTTTATAGTTATCACTCATTATTTCGCCAACCTTAGACCGCAGAATTCACTGCAATTGCTTTTTGATGTGATGCCGACTGTCTCTGTGGTAATAGACGAGGAATCAGAAATATAAGATCCTCCCTTCACAATGACATCACTATATCCGTACTCGTTACCAAGTGTTGTGATTTTATCATAATCACTTAGCCTTGATAAAGGAATATATGGAGTGGAAGTAAACTCCCAGAGCTGTCCAAGCATAGCTGTAGGTGAACTTGGATTGTTTTCCACATATACAAGGGATGTTACATATTCTTTATCTTTGCTGGCTAGTGATGCGGTATACCATTGGGCTTCTGTAGGAATATGGTAAATAACACCGTCTTTATCACTCTTCCATTCAACGTATGCCATAGCTGCATAATAACTGATGTTTCTAATAGGACGGATGGAGTTTATAAAAGGAGAAAGGGTAATACCTTTTAGGTAATTAGTGTCAACTAGTCCTTCTGATACGAGAGCATCAAGGTTAGATTTCGACCACTTTGGGTTATCTTCTACAAATAGAGCCCAATCATGCTCAGTCACAAGGTTTCTTGCAATAGAGAAATCATCCACAACTATAGTTACAGGAGCTTCTTTGGCGCTCTCAATAGATAATACAGTATCTTTACCCATTTCAACAGTAGAGGAAGCATAGCGGAAGAAATCACCATCTTTTCTTGGGATCTGGATGTTATTATCTAAGGTTTTCTTTATATATTTCTCTTCTCCATTAAAAAGAGCGGAGATGATACCGTCCAGTTTTTTTGACTCATCTGTCTCAAACAATACTTTGCTGGAAGAAAGTATTTCTTTTCCCTCTTTATAGTCTTCATAGAGAGTAGTGGATGTAATATGGGAGATGGCAAGAAGCCAAGTATCTCTTACATCATTAATACCCATCTCAATGGAGTTTTTTGCAAAGGCGGAGAAGAGGGGAGGAAAGTGGAATGTGTCGGAATGAGAGATTACGGCGGAGTAGGATGTGAGGTCGCGGATAAATGCCGATTCTACTTTTTCTTTAATCTCATCGTTATACTTTCTCTCAGCTTCTATAAAAACAGGCTTATGTGAAAATAGAGTAAAGAAAACCTTTCTTTTGACTGTGGTCTCAATTTCACCGTACTCTATACCCTCATAAATGAAAGTATATTTATGAGTTCCTCCCGTGGTCTTATATACACCGTCTGTAGCGGATCCCAAATAGATTCCGTCTTCTAAGACGCCCGATCCCTCTACAGGTTCGTTAAATGTTACATAGGAAGTGTTGGACACCAAACCAGGAAGGACAAATAGTGCGAAAGAAAGTAAAAGAATGATTATAGCCCAAAAGACCAAAATATATACTCCCGGTCTGATACCATGAAATGGCTTGAGTTTTACCGGTTCTACTTCAGGTAATTGTTTTTTTCTTGACATATGACTAAGTTAAACATACCAAAGTCTCTTGTCAATTGAAGTCGTGTGATGTAAGTTTTCTTTATGGACAGATTTCTGACTTGGGTCGAGACTTCAACAGAGAAGGCATTGACCAAAAGAAAAGCCAAAAGGGCATATAACAAAGCAAAAAAGAGAACCTTTCTCTCAGAGACGCTGGAGTGGATTGATGCACTTGTATTCGGTGTATTCTGGGTAATAATTTTCAATCAGTTTTTATTTCAGCTTTTTTTGATTCCTTCTCCTTCCATGGTAGACACTCTTCTGATCAACGACCGTGTGGTTGTATTTAAAGATCAGTATGGCGTGGAGATATATCCCGCAGGTCCGAAGATCTCAGAAGAAAACAGAAGAGTCCAAAGAGATGATATCATAACCTTCTATAACCCTGAATATAACTCTAAGGGACCTGTTTTCGACATCCTGTCACAGGCTATATATATGGGTACGCTTTCTCTTGTCAACATCGATAAGAACGAGGATGGAACACCGGCAGAAAGACTCTATGTCAAGCGTGCCGCGGGACTAGGGGGAGACAATATATATTTTAACAACGGAAATGTTTATATCAAAGCCGCTGGTACAGGTGAATGGGTGGATGAAGACAAGTTTAGAAGTGATAATCTTCTCTCTACAGGTCCCAATAGAAGCGTAGATCAATCTCTATACCCTGGACTAAAGGCATATGCCAGAATAACAGCTTATAATGAAGCGGGCATCCCTATTCCTTCCGCTCTTATTGAGGACTTCCAGATTGTACAGAATAGTGAATACAGCTATATATTCGACTACTACGAGTATTCACGGGAATATAGTGCTGCAAAGGCTTCTATTAATCCTGAATCTCTTCTTGCCCGTTCTGATAACGCCGTATATAGGACGGGAATATATGTTCCGGAGGGATACGTGCTTCCTCTTGGAGATAACAGAGACAACTCTCAGGACGGCAGGTATTTTGGACCTGTAAACGAGAAGAAAGTCAATGGCAGGGTGGTCGCTAGATTCTGGCCGATAGGGAGAATCGGTCTTATGACTGAAAGCTGATATGGTTGGTTTTGATTCTTCCCGCCCTGTTTCCCTATATGTACATATTCCCTTTTGTAAAGTGAAATGTGACTATTGCGCCTTTTACTCCCGTTGCCCGAAGGAGGGTGAGATAGATAAGTATCTTTCTCTCCTATTATTGGAACTGGAAGCTGTAAAGAAAGAGATAAATGTCCCCTTTGAAACTGTTTTTATAGGGGGAGGAAATCCTGGTATTCTGGGTTTTGAAAGAATAAAGAAGATACTTGTCTCCGCCCAGGAACTTGGAAGACCAAAAGAAGTGACGATGGAGTGTAATCCGGAGAATCTTAATAGCGATATTCTCTCCCTTTCCGGGTTATTGGATCGAGTAAGCGTAGGGATACAGAGCCTGGATGACGGTGTATTGAGAACACTTGGAAGGCATCAGACCTCTGAGACAAATATAAAGGCCTTGGAACTATTGAGTACGCTTCCTTTTAGATGGAACGCTGATATTATTACGGCTGTTCCCTCGGAAAGCCTCGAGACAACTCTCTCTGATATTAAGAGAATTACATCCTACAACCCTGGTCACATCTCCTTTTATTGCCTTACTTTTGAAGAGGATACACCCTTGATTAAAAGGGAAAAGCCGGTTGGTGAAGATAAAGAATCGGAGTTTCTTCTGAGAGGCTGGGAGTTATTAAACTCCCTAGGCTACTCTCATTATGAAGTGTCCAACTTCTCAAAAGAAGGGGAAGAGTGCCTCCACAACAAGGTATATTGGAACCTAGGACAGTACATAGGACTTGGGCCTACTGCAGAGAGTGCACTTGGATGGAATGAGATGACGGTTATGAGGAATACTGAAAGCCTTGAAGAATACTTCTCGACCCATGCCTTTAATGTCTCCAAGCTTAATAAGGAAGAAACGGAAGAGTCTTATTTGTTGACTACGCTCAGAACAAATAAAGGCATAGACAAAGAAGAGTATAGGGAAAGATTCAATAAGGATTTCGACTCTACATATCAGGAAAGAATAAGTATCCTGGACAAAGATACATACTTCAATGACACTGACAGATTTGCTGTAAATGAAAAAGGAATGCTTGTTTTGGACTATATTATCCTGACTCTTTCAATGTCTATCTGATAAATAGTGTATAATGATATTGACTGTAAAAGATTGGGTGTGATATTTTCATAGGGTAATCCAAATATATCGAGGTATATACATGTCTGGCCACAGCAAATGGGCAACAATAAAGCACAAGAAAGGAATTGCAGACGCTAAGCGCGGACAGGCTTTCACAAAGCTTATTAAGGAAATTACTGTCTGTGCAAAGATGGGCGGTCCGGATCCAGAGTCCAACGCACGTCTCAGAACTGCTATCCTTAAGGCAAGAGCAGAAAACATGCCTAAGGATAACATCGAAAGAGCTATCAAGAAGGGAAGCGGAGAGCTCGGTGCTTCCACCTTCTATGAACTCACTTATGAAGGCTATGCTCCTGGTGGAGTTGCAATCATTATCGATACTCTTACTGACAACAAGAATAGAACGGCTTCTGATGTTAGAAGTACTTTGACAAAGCTTGGTGGTTCTCTTGGTGCAACTGGATGTGTAAGCTACATGTTCCAGACCAAAGGTATCATCACATACTCTACAGAGAAGTACACAGAAGATCAGATTTTCGAAGTTGCATTGGAAAATGGTGCAGAAGACGTCTCCACTTCAGACGACGTAATCGAAGTCACCACTACACCTGCTGATTTCGCCTCAGTACTTGAAGCGATGCAGGCTGCTGGTTTTGAGCAGGAAAGCGCCGATGTTCAGAAGATTGCAGATCAGACAGTAGCTTTGGACAAAGAGAAGGCTGCAAAGGTCATGAAGATTGTTGAAAGACTTGAAGAACTAGATGATGTTCAGCAGGTCTCTACAAACCTTGATCTTCCTGAAGATTTCGAACTAGAGGACTGAGATTTTGATTATTCTTGGAGTCGATCCAGGTTTATCCAACACAGGCTGGGGAGTTGTTTCCTTTGATGGAAAGAACTACCGGCCTATTTCTTATGGAGTAATCCAGACGAGTAAAGACGAAGAGCAGGTCAAAAGAATCTATACTATAGCAGAGGACTTGGGGACCATAGCTGAAAAATATGGTGTCGATGAAGCAAGTATTGAAGATATTTTCTTTAATCAGAATGTTTCTTCAGCCATTCCTGTTGCAAAAGTAATAGGTGCCGCTATTTATAAATTCTCATCTATGGGCATACCATCTTTTCTATATGCTCCAAGAGACATAAAACTTGGAGTTGTAGGCATAGGAAATGCTGAGAAGTTTCAGGTCCAGGATATGGTCAAAAGAATTCTGAGACTAAAAGAGATTCCAAAACCAGACCATGCCGCCGATGCACTTGCAGATTGTATTTGTCATGTAACACACAGAAGTCAGAGATTATAGTACTGAATTTTATAAAGATTTCGGCTATTCTATATCTATGATCAACGCTATCCGAGGCAATTGCCTTTCAATTACAGATAATTCATTAGTAGTTCTGACTCACAGCGGGATTGAGTTTTATATTGAATGTTCCCTTCAGACTGCCAATAAGTATAGATCCCTTTCTGTTGAAGATAGGAGAAATGTAAGAGTCTTCACTGTCCTCAACCATAGGGAAGACGCCATGACTCTTTTCGGCTTTTATGATGAGAAAGAGAGATTTTGTTTTGTGGAGCTACAGACAGTTCCAGGTATAGGTCCAAAAGGAGCTTTGAAGATTCTCAGCGGCATTACTGTGGATGATCTTTGTCTTCTTCTGGATGCTCAAGATGTGAAGAAACTCTCCAAAGTACCTGGGTTGGGGGCGAAGACGGCACAAAAACTTATTCTGCAACTTAGAAACGTATTGGTTTTCGAAACAGATGTAGAAAAGGACACAGAAGGAAAGTCATCCAATACTTCCAAACGATTCTCTGACTTTATATCTTCTTTCTGTGAAATGGGATATGATAGAAAGAGCGTTGTCAAAGTGATAGATGCGATTCTGGAAGAGAATGGTGACAAATACAAGAATATGGATGACAGAGAGATAGAGAAGAACATATTTACTTCCGTTCTTAGGAGGCTCAATTGATTATAGATAAGCAGGATGAATTGGAGCTTGAAGTTTTCGATGATGAAGAGAGAACTGTAGAGCCTTCTTATATAGAGACTGAAGATGCACAGGAGAATATCCTAAGACCAAAGTATTTGACTGATTTTCAGGGACAGAGTGAGCTGAAGGAGAATTTAAAGATATATATTGAGGCTGCTAAAAAACGAGGAGAAGCCTTGGATCATATATTCCTTCAGGGGCCTCCCGGACTGGGAAAGACCACACTTGCCTCTATTATTGCAAATGAAATGGGGTCTGATATTAAGCTAACCAGCGCCACTGCTTTGGATAAGCCTAAAGATCTAGTGGGGATACTTACAAATCTCAGTAAAGGCAGCATCCTGTTTATTGATGAAATACATGGTCTTAAAAAGAGCATGGAAGAGACTCTGTACGTTGCAATGGAAGACTACAAAATAGACTGGGTCATCGGCCAAGGTCCTGCTGCCAGAACTATGAAGATCGACTTGGAACCTTTTACTCTCATTGGTGCGACAACACGTACAGGAGCCGTATCAAAACCATTGGAGAATAGATTTGGTATACCAATTAAAATAGATCTCTATTCCCCGGAGGAGCTTTCTCTTATTATCAAGCGTAGTGCGAAGATTTTGAACACCAATATTACTGAGGACGCAGTAATGGCTATTGCAAGGTGTTCTCGTGGCACTCCAAGAATTGCAAATAGAATTTTGAGAAGAGTCAGAGACATTGCTCAGGTAAAGGGCGACGGAACCATTACAAGAGAAATGGCCGGGATAGGTTTAGATAAACTCGGTATCGATCACTATGGTCTGGATAAGACTGACAGGGAAATACTCAGAGTGATTATCGAGGTATATAACGGAGGGCCCGTGGGACTGGAAGCTTTGGCTGCTTCAATCAACGATAGTGCTGATACTGTAGAAGTATATTACGAGCCATACCTGATGAGACAAGGATATTTAAAGCGTACCACAAGGGGACGCTGTGTCACCCAGAAGGCATATGAAGTTCTGGGAAAGAAGGATATATATGCTGACCAAGGATTTTTACTTTGATCTACCAGACTCTCTTATTGCTCAGGAGCCTAGTGAAAAGAGAGGAGAGGACAGACTCCTTGTACTAGATAAAAATACAGGTGAATACAAAGACATGATGATGTCTGATTTTCCATCCCTTCTCCCTGAAAACTCTGTATTGGTTGTAAATAACTCTAAAGTCAGAAAAGCAAGAACTTATGCAGAGAGCGTGGAGACAGGGGGAGTCGTGGAGTTTCTTTTCCTAGGGAAAAACGGTGACGGATCATGGAAAGCCATGGTCACTAAATCAAAAAGACAGAGAAAAGGTAAGAAATTTGTCTGGAAAGATAGTGAAGGGAAGGCATATGTTTTTGCTGAGATCGAGAAAGAGAATGAAGATGGAACAAGAGATGTTCGTTTTGAACGGGATATCGACGAAAACTTCTTCCAGACTTTAGGTCATGTTCCACTCCCTCCATATATTAAACGTGAAGACAACTGGAAGGATGAGAAACGATATCAGACCATATATGCAAAAAAAGAGGGCAGTGTGGCTGCTCCGACTGCAGGTCTTCACTTTACTCCCGAGATAATGGAAAAGATTAAAAAGAGGGGGATTAAGATTTATGAAGTCACTCTCCATGTAGGTGCCGGCACTTTCCTTCCTGTTCGAAGCGAAGAGATAGAGAACCACCATATGCACACAGAAAGCTTTGAGATTAGTAAAGAGACACTTGATGGGCTTAATAAAGCCAAAATGGAAGGTAAGACTATAGTAGCTGTAGGCACTACATCCATTAGAACTCTTGAAAGTGCATCCAATGAAGACGGGGTTCTTGAAAAAATGAAGGGCGATACCTCCATCTTTATATATCCGGGGTACAAGTTTAAGTTTGTAGATAACCTTTTGACAAACTTCCATACGCCGGAGTCCACTCTATTAATGCTGGTATCCGCCCTTGCAGGAAAAGACCATATTCTAGCTTCCTACCGCCATGCAGTAGAAGAGAAATACAGATTCTTCTCCTACGGAGACGCAATGTTCATTAAAGGTTAGTGGATTTTAGCCAAGTCCAGATTTCTTCCTCTACTTCCTCGATTGATTTCTCTCCGTCTACATAGAGATAATTCACACTCTCGGGGAGAGAGGAGAATTGTTTAAGATAGTTTTCTCTTACTTTTTTAAGAAACTCCAATCTTTCAAACAACTCTTTTTCACATCCTCGTCTCTCGATTCTCTTCATACATGACTCTGGAGAAGTGTCAACGAATATCAAATGACTGGGATGGGGGAATCTACTATTGATGGCTTCTATGTATTCCAGGTTGCATTCAGCACCTTGATATGCAATGGAGGAGTATTTGTATCTATCTGTGATAATATAACAGCCGTCTTCAATCATCTTCAAGAGACCATATTCTTCATTAAATAGATGATCGTCTCTGTCTGCGGAGAATAGAAGTGCCAATGCTTCAGGAGTGGTTTTGATTTTCTTTTGTAATACATCCCTGACTATTCTGCCGATTGGATTATCTGTAGGCTCATGGGTAATAAAAACTTTCTTGCCTTCTTCCTCAAGTCTTTTGGCAATCAGATGCATTTGAGTAGTAGTTCCCGCTCCATCTAAGCCTTCAATTACAATTGTATTGTCCATATTCATATTTTCTCCATTTATCACAGCTGGAAAAAATGTTAGATTATAAAAAGTAAACTGTAAATCTGCTTTTGAGGTGATGGGTTGAAATTTCACAGTAATCTGAAGACCGTATTAATAACTTTAGCTGTTCTTCTGATGTTTATATTCAGTTCTGTATTTATTATTACAGAACTAGACCTTACTTCGCCCACACTTTTAGTTACAAACAGCCTGTTCCAGAACTTTACTGAGGTAGACGGAGACATCGCCCTTTCCTTTGATTCTATGGAACGAAACTTCAGGGATAGGGTCAAAGTCAACAACATTAAAGTAAAGTATAAAGATAATGAAATCGCCCAAATAGAATCTCTTGAAATAAAAATGGGTGTCTTTGACCTTCTTTCATACTTATTTAGAGGGAAGACAGGTGCAGTAATCTTGGCTCAAAATGGAGAGGTTAAACTGACACAGTCGTTCTTTGACAGCCTAAATGACAAGGATATCTCTCAATCAAAAGCTGGGAGTGAGAAAAAAGAAGCCGTTTATAACTTCACTCTTAAATTAGAGGACTTTTCAATCTCTCTTTTTGATAAGTGGATGATTGAAGGTGTCTCGGCATCGGTGGATATGGATGAGAAGATATCGAAACTGGATGCTGTAGTCAGTATTCCTCAGGTTATGCTTTCATATAATGAATATGAAATAGGGTTAAAGGAAATATCTGTCAATCTGGATAAGAAAGAAGAGATCAGGACGAAGTTGTCAGTTGACTCTATTAATATTAACTCATCTTCTTTCTCTATAGAAACCGGTGTGTTGAGAGGAGACGCTTTAATTGGTTCTCTCAATTCAATTAAAGATATTCAAGGCGATATCCATATTCAGAACGCTCTTGTCTCTATTCCTGAGGGTGAGATAAATCTTAGTCCTATTTCATTGTCTTTAAATAAAGAAGGGGCGTCTTTACATCTCGATGCTATAGAAGGTTTCTATAAAGACATAAGAATAAAGGCTGAAGACAGCGTAATTAAAAGTGCTGACTTTAAAGAGTTCAGTGCAGAAAGTGAAATAATAAACGGTGTTTATTCAGGTCATAAATTCTCATTGAAAAACCTAGAGCTTCCTTCATTGAAAATCGAAGATAAAAATGCCTCTCTCTCCTTCCAGTCATTCAGCGTGGATAATCTTGAGACTCTGACAAATAACATTATTTCCAAGGCTATTGTAAACGATTGTTCGTTACTTCTAGACTATGAAGATAAGATTTCCCTTTCCTTTGGCTTTAATTCCGTCATTACGCCGAAAAGTACTGTTACAGGTGATATCTTGATCGGTTTTGATATAGATTTATTAATGAATGGAAGGGATGTAGAGAGTTTCAACATCTATTCGAGAGATATATACCTGGGGTATGGAGACAAGAAGGACAATAAGCTGGAAGTCAGTGGAAGTAGGGAAGAAATAGACTTAAAACTGGAATATGGGCTAATTGATGTAGATCTTTCCCTTGATCTAGAAAAAAAGGCAATAGTTGGAAAACTTAATCTATCCGATTATCCTGTTTCGACTATATACACTATTCTAGACGACAGAATAAGTAATCTAGATAAATACATACCATCATCATCCACCATTACCTGCATCTTGGATATAGATGGTAACTTCGATACCAAGAATACAGTGCCTTTTATTGGAGACCTTTCTTACAAAGCTGAAATATCGGAAGTCACATTGGGTGGTTTAGAGTCATTTGTCTCATCAAAATGTGGTTTGGTATTTAATGAAGATTCGATTGTTATTAACGACCTTCAGCTAAATACCAAGTACTTCAATTCTGTTCTAAATGGACTACTTCCTTATGATAAAATGCTTCCTTCCCTAGATTTCTCTCTTTCTCTTCCTGAAGGAAAAGAATTAGTTCAGGGTTTTGCAAAACTTTATAATGAAAATAGTTATGAGTTCTCCTTTGATGTAGTTGCATTGGAGAATACATCGCTTATTGGCAGAGTGGACTATAGAAATGATGAAATAAAAGGTGACAGTGTCCTGACAACAATGGGTACAGAGAGACCTTTTGAATTTAATGTCGATTTAAAAGAGAAGTCTTTCAATGCCAAGAGCTCTAAAATGATTCTAAATGGCAGTTTCTCTAGCATATTCGAAGCCTCTCTCTCACTCAATAGATTGGATTTGGTAAGAGATGGAAAGAATACTCCTATGTATATGGATGGATTATTCCGTCTAAGCTCAACTGAAGAGGGCTGGAATATCAAGGGAGACAATATACTATTGGAGAATTTGTGGTTTATTCCATCCTCACCATCTGCCAAACTCAGTTTGATTGGAAACGAGAATGAGATATCTATTCCAGAGTTACATATAAGCACTAACGACACCGAGTATTTCAAGGGTAAAATATACTTTGACCTTAAGTCTTTTGATTTGTCGGGAACACTTGACGCCCTGGAGGGTGAAGGAGATCTTGTCTTCTCCTTTACTAAAGATGAATTATATTCAGGCTTTATCAGGGTGAGAAGTCTTGATCTATCTCCTTTCGGCATAAAAGACATGTATGCAGACGTAAACCTTACTGGCAGAGCCAGCAGAGTAGAGGATTTGTCCATGGATGGTAAGATTTATGTATTATCATCCGACAGTGTAAACGATGAAAGAAAGATAACTGCAGACATTTCCATAAACAGCGATTCACTTCTTCTTGACCAAATTAAGTTTACAAACTCCGGATTCTCTATTGAAATAGACTCCATCGCCTGGAATTCAATAGACGGAGTGCTAAAAGTAGGAGAGGGTAGATTCAGGATGAAGGGTGAGCATGTGGACAGAGATTACCCGATATCTGCTGACTTTGACCTGAGTATCATGATGTATGACGAGGAGAATCTTTATTATTCTCTCTATAATGCTTTGAAAGATGGAGGAGAAGGAATAAAGCTGGAGTTTAATCTTAAGTCTCTTGATGTCGATAACTCCAGAATACTCGTTGAAAATAAATACACAAAAGGAATAATCCACGACAGAACAATCGACTTTGAGGGCTCTCTCATTAATGGTTGGTTTAATTTTGACTTGTTGAAGTTTAAATTGGATATTGACGCTTATCCTCTGATTTCTCTCTCTTTGAATGGAGATATTGTTGACGGAATTAATGCAAACGTAGATATCAAGTCTTTCAACATGTATTTCATAAATACGTTTATGAACCCTCCTTTTATTACTTTTGACGAGTGCTATTTAAAGGGAGAGGCCGGAATACTGGCAAAAGACGGCGTCTATACTTTAAATGGTAATTTAAGTGCAGATGAAATGGGAGTAAATATATTCTGGGTTCCAGACCAAAAAGTAATAATTCATAACCCTACATTTACTCTATGGAACAATGATCTACGCTCTAGTGTGTCCAAGGCCACTGTCATAGACTACACTACTTATGAAAGAAAGAGCATCGATATGTATGCAGGTCTTACTCTTACTCCCACTCTATCAATAGAAGGATATGTAGCCGAAATGTGGATGAATGAAGATAATCCGGTAAGAATAAGACTGCCTCTTCCAATGATGGGCATAGACGTTCTTGCCAACGGTTACGGCCACTACTATATGAAGACTACGGAAGGTGAGGCTATGGTCAATGACGGCGAATTGAACGTCGTTGACAGCGAAGTGACCATTGGCATGAATCCATATCCGGAGTGGTATAAATTAAAAGGCGATGCAGATGTGGATTTGATCCTTAACTTCAAGAGAAACAACAGAGTAATATATCCGGCTCAAGCGGATCCTATTATATCAATCACCCTGGATGAAGACAGCAGCGTCAAGTTTGTCAAGAAAGGAAAAGATATCAGAGTACAGGGGGATATAGACATAAGGGGAGGAGAAATATTCTACTTCCAGAAATACTTCTATATTACAGAAGGAAATATTTCATTCCCTGATCCTAACAAGCTTGATCCCAAGATTAACTTGAGGGCCACATTAAGGACTTATGACAGTGAAAGTAACAGAGTAGAAGTATATCTAGTAATGAAGGATAATACTTTTGAAAACATCAATCCTACTCTTGAAAGCTCTCCTGCCAAAGACCTAAATGAAATAATGGAGATTTTGGGACAGTCCATTCTTCCTTCCTCTACATATGGAACTGTAAGCGTCGGCAGCGTCACACAGCTTGTTACCGAAGGTATAGATATTCTAGGCAGGTTGGGAATCGTCACCACTTCCAATCCTATTTCCGGCATGAATCAGTCCTTGAAGGAGTTCTTCGGTGTAGATTCATTCTCCCTGCATTCCAATATCGTCAACAACATCCTCTCTGACACTATATCTTCATCATTGACTGACAACTACAGTTCCTATTCACCTATGGCCAGATATCTTGATGGTACCACCTTGAATATAGGAAAGTATCTTTCTTCAGACTTCTATCTACAGGGAATGATACATCTCTCGGCAAATAAGAATTCAAAAGATAAATATACATTTATCTCAGATGATCTTGTTCTTGATACAGAGTTTAGTTTGGAATGGATGAATCCTGCATTTAAGATTACATTCACTACGTCTCCTTCGTACTTCTCTCTCTACTCGCTTATGGATACATTCAGGTTCTCTATTTCAAAGACTATTAATTTCTGATTCACACAATCAACATATTCCCTTATATAGGAGTTGTATGTATCTTTTTAAGAATAAAGAAAATAGTAAATATGTCAGAAAGGCTGTTTCATATCCTTTCCATTTGAGACTTTCTTTCTTTTCTGATAAAATCATCTACGAGGTTAATGATGTTGAAAATAAAAAAAATATTAGTTCTCATTCTCCTATTGACAATTCTTATTCCAATTTTCGCTTCAAGCGACAATTGGTACGAAGGTAAGACTATTACAAGTATTGAATTCGAAGGACTGTCGAATGTCAAAGCCAAAACAGCCGATAGTGTTGTAAGCCAATATGTGGGCAAAGCTTTTGATGACGAAGTTTTCAGCCAGTTGGATGCAGATTTATATAGTCAGAGCTGGATGGATTGGATGATCGTGGATGCAGTTGAAAGTGAAGGCGGCGTAAAACTTGTCATTACTGTAAATGAGAATCCCATGATCAGTGAAATATATATACTTGGAAATGATAAAATCAGGGCCAATGCTATATTGGAAGCCCAAAGCCTTGTGAAGGGCGGCTTTTATTCAACAAATAATTTGAACGCCAATGTCAAACTAATAAAAGACTATTATCTTTCCAAAGGATATGTAGACGTAAGTGTGGAAGGATCCATCAATGAGAAAGATGACAATACAGTAATTGTCAATTATACAATAAACGAAGGAAGACAATATAAAGTCAGATCTGTTCTCTTTGAAGGTATTTCAGGCCTGTCAAGAGACGAGTTGAAAAAGCTTCTCACAACAAAAGAGAAGAGTTTCTTCGATGGCGGCAACTTCATCGCTTCCAACATGGATGCCGATAAGTCAGCAATTGTCAATTATTACACTACAAAGGGTTATCCTGATGCTGTCATAACTAGTTCAGAAGTTGTACCTCTTGATGAAGAGTCCACTGACTCCACTAGATATGTCAATATAGTGTATACAATTGATGAAGGCCAATTGTGGACTATCGGAGATATTACTTTCTCCGGCAACACTATATTTAGCAGTGATGACATCAGCTCACTGATAACTGTCACTGAAGGTGAACGTTATAATAGTGAAAGAATATCCGGCATATATGAAAGCATTGCTTCTCTTTACTATGACAACGGTTATGTATACTCGGTGGTTTATCCTGAAATAAAGAAAGAAGAAGGTAACAGAGTATCAATCTCTTTCATTATTACCGAAGGCGTCCAGACTAAAGTCGAAGAAATAAGAATAAATGGTCTTACAAAGACAAAGCCATATGTTTTGGAAAGAGAGCTTGCCTTTAAAGTCGGCGATGTATTCTCACGTTCTGCTTTTATTCAGTCACAGCAGAATATGTACAACACATCTCTTTTGAAGAATATTTCAGCTTCTCTATATCCAGGTAATTCTGAAGATGGTGTCATTTGTGAGTTTAATGTGGAAGAAGGAAACCAGATGGAACTTCAGTTCGGTGCTACCTTCGGAGCTACGGAGCTTAACGGCTTCCCTGTTTCAGGCTTCTTATCTTTAACTAATAACAACCTTGGAGGCACAGGAAGAGCTCTATCATTATCAACAGAAATCAGCCCGTCCAAGCAGGCCCTCTCTCTTTCCATATCAGACAATTGGGTGGGGGACAAACGTTGGGGTAATGGTATCAGCATCAGCGCTGAGAGAAATGTAAGATCTGGAATCCTTCAGAAAGGTATTGGCTCGGACTTCTATGACGGAAGAGATACAGATAAGAGTACATACCCGCTTGGTTATGAAAACGCTTATGACTGGTACTATATAAACTCTCAGAACTATCCTTCATCAAACTATCTTATGAATTATGACTACTATTCCTTTGATGTGGGATATAATAGCGCCTACTCATGGGTGTTTGCACCTGGAATACTTAAGGTCGGTGGTGGTGTAAGTGTCGGCTTGAATCATGCACTCTACGACAATACAAAGTACACACCATATGAACTTTTGATTGCAAAGTACAATGAAAAGTGGCAGTTCTCCAATAAGATTCATGCTTCCCTTTCCTGGGATGGTAGAAATTATGTAGACAAAGTTCCTCATGGTTATGTACTTTCAGCTTCATATACATATGCCGGAGGTGTTCTTGGCGGTTTATCCAACTACAACAAGCTTTCTTTCAGTGCTTCTGCCTACAGAGGAATATTCCAGTTTGGCGGAAAAGAAGATGGAAAGAAAAAGAACTTGATACTTGGAATCAGCTCTGAAGTAGATGTTATGCTTCCGCAGTATTGGCTTTATGGCGATATTAAAGGATGGCAGAACCCAAAGAGCGGAGCTACAAAGTATGAGATGCTATATATAGATGGCATGAACATCGGTAGAGGATTCTCTGTAGTCTATGACCAGGCCTTCCTTTGGAATAATCAGATCGACCTTACATATCCTCTGGCTGAAGATGTATTGTCCTTGGAGGCCTTTGTCTCGGCCACCGGTGTCCAGTCCGATCTTAATAAGATAAACGGTATATCTTCCATCAACTGGTATTTTGCTGCAGGAGCAGGAATCAAAATGGAAATTCCAGGATTCCCTCTTGGACTATACCTTGTTAAAAATGCTACAATCAAAAATAATGAAGGTTGGAAGTGGCAGAACGGAACTCTCTTCTCTGGATCAAAGGAAGGATCAGGCTTGAGTTTGGTTTTGGCTATTACTACAAGTATTTATTGATATGCAGAATAAAGAAGAAGAAAAA
>CAMEXG010000023.1 GCA_945947045.1 uncultured Spirochaetales bacterium
TTATGAAGTAAAGTGGGTGACCTCAGCCACCCATTTTACTTTAAAAACCTAGCTTTTTTGAAATAGCAGGAGGAAGATGACTCTTCCTGATGCCGCTGGTTAAAAATACATCTTGCCCAACTGTCATCAAGCCTTTTCCTCCATATACACCCTTTCCAAGCTTAAAACAGTATGCAAATGCTTCGTCTCCGATGCTTTCGACGCTGTCTGGAATAATCAAATCACCTTCTATCTCATTGCAGGAATAGAAAGCTCTCTCTCCAATTGTCTTAAGGGAGGAAGGAAGATATATTTTCCCATCAAGGTAAACAGAGTTCATGAAAGCTTCGTCTCCGATGCTTTCTATAGTCTTAGGAAGAACAACATCTCCTGAGATTTCAGAATCTCTGAAGGCCTTGTCAGCAATACTTGTAACAGGTACGCCATCGATAGCTGAAGGAATAACAAGGGAAGTAATCCCCTCTTCATATCCAACCACTTCATATCCAGATTCTGTTTTCTTGAACAACAATCCGTTGACTAGAGTAGGTTCTTCTACTACTTCTTCAACCTCGACTTCAATTGTTTCTTCCTCAATATAATTTGGAAGTGTGAGATAAACATTTACGTTCTTTTCATTATCGTTTGTCCCCTCATTAAGAATAGAACGCAGCTTAGACTCTAGTTTAGAAATAAGTTTGGAGCTTTTTTCTTCAACAAGACTATTGATATAGGAAACAATACTCTCTTTCTCTTCGCCAATGATACTGTCTACATAAGCCTTCATATCATTTTCTTCATAGGAAGCAGCACTAGAAGTATCGACAGAAAGAGCTTGATTCTTCTCCTCAACTTTTTCAACTATCTCATTTTTTGCTTTCTCGATTAAAGAAGAAAGTTCTGAGTCAATGTAAGAATATAGAGCGGCAATCTCTTTCTCGGTGCCATCAACAGTTGAATCAAAAAGGTCTTTTATAGATTCTATTTCACTCTTCTCTTCCTCTAAAGAAGAAGTAGAAGTTTCATTACTTGAAATAAGCTCACTTTCTAATTCATCTATTCTTTCATATAAAGTAGATTCAACTTCTCCCAGAGAGAGCAGAACCTCTTCTTTCACCTTTTCGACACTACCCAAGACTTCAGCTTTTTCGTTGGAAAAAAGAGTATCTATGTAAGCCTTGATATCACTCACACTATAAGAGGGAAGATTCTCTATTTCCATCAAAGTATCGACTACATTATTTGAAGCCTCATCTGAAACAGAAGTCTCCTTTTCCTCATACGTCTTTAAAAACGTGGCTTCAGCCTCTTTCTTTATGGATGTAACGTCACCCCTCTCAAAGGCCTCCACTCTATCGGGATCAACGGCAACCACGACTTTAGGAGAGGAAGCATCCATGCCTCCCTGTATAAAGACTTTGTCCAATGTCTTCTCATCACAGGAAAGCATGAAACAAAGAATAAGGCTAAGGATAACAATTATTCTTCTTTTCATTTTACCCCCTTGGTACGGCGGTTTCCCGCCGCACTAAAGCCTTTACTCAACAACGATGTCACTCTCTGATACTCTCATGAGAACCCAAGTATGGCCTTCGCTGTCTTCCCAATACTCGACCATTTCAGCTCTCTTTACTGTATTGGAATACTCGACGCCGCCTGTCAGATATTCTGCACCGTCTACTTGTTTATCAGCTCTCTCATATTTAGCAGAAGCCCACTGAGCCATCAGTTTTCTACACTCTTCTGTCGCTTCCTTCATAGCTAAGAAGAAGTCTGTATTTGACGAGCATGCCTTCTCGTAATGATAACCGTCTACACTAGGAAGCTTAACCATCCAGTCTGGTCTTGGAATTCCATCCTTACCATAAACAGAGAGTTCAATCTGCTTCTTCGTCACTTCGCCGACAGGCATAGTATCTTTTTCCCAAACAGCAAAGAACTTGACATTTCCTGTATAACCACTTGGCAATACCAAGCCTTTTCTAAGAGTCTCAGTTCTATCGCCACCTGTGATCCATCCAAGGAATGTATAACCATCCTTGACTGGGTTTGCCAAATATACGCCATCGGTTTCGATTGTATATTTAGTCGGGTTGGAGTTGTCATAGCGATATCTGCCGCCATCAAGATCGTAGGAGATACTATACTCGATAGGAGCCCATGTAGCTGTGAGATTAATATCACTGCTTCTATCTGTCATAACTGTGTATCTAAGTGAATAAGTTGTGTAAGAAGCATATGGATTCTCTGTCCAACCCAGGAATGTGTATCCATATCTTGTAGGATTGGCAAGAGCAAAATCTTTGTCCAATACTGTGTAGGAAGTTGGATTCTCCACACCCTTACTGAGGTTTCCACCACCAAGATCATATCTGATGGCGTATTCTTTAGCCTTCCATACTGCTTCAAGTGTTATGTCACCAATATCACCGGACTTGATGGTGTATCTACTAAACAAGTCACCATCCTTGTCTCCAACAATTTTCCATCCGAGGAATACGTAATCTTTCTTCTCAGGTGTTGGAAGGACATAATCTCTGTCAAGGTATGTGTATGAAGATGGATACTCCTCAATCTTTCCACCGTTGGTGTCAAGTTTGATTGAGTATTCGCATGGCTTCCATACAGCAACCAGGTTCTTGTCACCTGTAGTACCCTTTGAGAATTCATAGATACTTCTTGCCTTGCTTGTCGGCTCGCCTTCAAGGATCCAACCTACAAAATCATATCCCTTCTTCTCCGGATTAATTACCTGGAAAGCAGATTCTACTGTATACCAGCATGCATTCTCAGCCTTCCTGTTCAAGTCGTAGCCAAAGATGACGCCATCTTCATCGTAGTCGATGTAGTATGTTATTACCTTCCATATTGCTTTGAGGGAGACATCTCCTGAGCTTCCGCCTTCAATAGTGACTGATGGAACGATAGCCTTGGAACCGAAGTATGTAGCATCTACATATATTCCAGTTCCATTAAGTATGGAGTAGACGAAAGACAATACTTCATCAGTTTCAAGTTCATCTGAGTAAGCGATAGTCAAAACGCCGTTCTCAACAATTCCGGAGATTCCAGCTTCCTTCATAACGTTACTCAACGACGCCTTGGTCTTCTTGTCAAATAGGGAGATATAAATATCCAAGTGATCTTTATAGGCATTGAGATTTGTTCTGACTTCGTCTTTTACAAGAGAGAGCGAGAAAATACATGACGGGCTGCCATCTTTTACTGTCCAACCAATAAACTCATAACCATTCTTTAGTGGATTAGAAGTTGTAAAGGTTTCACTTTCAACTGTATAAGATGAAACATATTCACCAAAGAATTCTCCTCCGTCCAATTCATAGTCGACTTTGTATTCAAATGGTTTCCATAGAGCCTTGAGGTTCTTGTCTCCAGGAATTGTAGTATCTAATGACTTAAATGGCTCTTCTCCGACGTTTTCATCGATCCATCCCTGGAAAACGTAGTTCTCGAGAACCGGTTCTACGAAGACAGGAGACTCTTCATTGAAAGTAAATGATACAGGTTCTTCCCCTTCAATTTCTCCCCCATTAAAGTCATAGGAGATAGAATACTCGTTCGGAATCCAGACAGCGCTGAGCTTTCTGTCACCTGATGAGCCAACAGAGAGAGAATACTCGCTTCTTGCCTCATATGACTCTTCACCCTCTTCGATCCAACCCATGAATGTATATCCATCAATAGAAGGATTAATAAGAGTGAAACTATCCAGGACTGTGTAAGAAGAAGGATTCTCCGGTACTACTTCAGGTTCTGGAAGTGGTTCTGGTTTTGGTGAATAGAGAACAATATTCTCGTTATACTCGATAAAGTATTCCTTTGGAGTCCAGATAGCTGAAAGGACCAAGTCTCTAGGAATTCTTGTATCCACCAAGTATTCGACAACAGGTTCCTCACCTTCTTTCTGCCAGCCCAAGAATACATAATCTTCCTTTTCAGGGATACCGATAGTAAAGGATGGAGAATCGAATACAAATGATGTAGGAGCATCCAATAGTGTTCCTTCATTTAACTCCAGTTCAATTCTAAATACATTAGGGAGCCATACAGCAACATAGTCTCTGTTTCCAATATTACCGGTGGAGACTTCTTCAATTGTTCTCGCTTCATATGACTCTTCACCTTTAAGAATCCAACCCATGAATGTATATCCGACTCTCTCAGGATTAATCAATGTGAAGCTGTCTTCAATAGTATAGCTTTCAGGATTTGTCTTCACTTCGATGGGCTCTGGCTCAGGAAGTTCAGGCAGCACTATAGGCTCTTCTTTCTTCGCCTCATAATTGACGCCCACTTCATCGTATGTAATAGAGTATACGATTTTCTCGAATACAGCCTCATACTCCAGGCTTTCAGTCATGGCAAGAATATCGATGGAGACATCGCTTTCAGTCTCTCCCCCCACCTTTCTCCAGCCTTTGAATTCATATCCCTTTCTTGAGAGAGCAGGAAGAGTAAGATATTTAGTCTCCACTGCGTCGCTTAAAATAGCGTTCAGATCACCCTGGTAATAGCAGTCATTAGGAGCAGATACTTTTATATATAGGCCAAGGAGAGAAGCCTTGCACCAAGCGTTTCCTCCCTCTACTCCCATTTCAAATACAGCTTTACTTAAATCTGGAGTAAAATAAGCTTCATAAGACTTAGATCCCTTGGCTGTATTCAGGTCAAACTGGATACTTGATTCAAAGGCATCGGAATTCTTTTCCTTCCAGCCCAGGAATATGTAGTCTTTCATTGAGATTTCAGGAATAGTCAGGATTCTCTCTTTTTTCGCTTCGTCCATTACATCCTCGATAGTTACACTTGCTTCGCTCATAAGTGGAGCTTTGACAGTGAAATCAAAGATAGGATGGGACGCTTTGATGACAGCTTTATTACCCTCTTTTTCAAAGGAATAATCTAATGCCGACATGTCCAAATCAAAGGCAGCCTTGAATTTTGTGTCATTTTCAAAAGAATCAAGTCTAATTAATCTCCTGTTGTCATAGGAATCAGTATCAAGGTTATACCAACCCAAGAATACATATCCTTCTTTCTTGGCTTCGGGCATTGTAACATAACCGTCGGAATTTGCAGTAGCCAGAATCTCTTCTACATTACCGATGATAGTTCCACCGTCCAGGTAAACATCGACTCTATGCTTGTTTATGTAGAGATAGCCATCGATCATCTCAGCCTTCGCCGGCTCTTCTTCGATAATAGCCTCTTCAATTACTTCGACTTCATTCTCTACATCACTTGCCTTTGTAGAACTACAAGACAAGACCAATGACAATACTAGTAGAATAGCAATGGAAAGTGAAAATATTCTTTTCATTTTAATCCCCCTACCTTTTTAGAATATCACCCCTTTCCATCAGTCTCAATAAAATATTCCCGAGAGAGTGGCTAAAACTTGCAATATTCCCCTTTTTTCTTAAAAAAATTCTTTAAAATGAAAACTGTTTTTATGTTTTCACTTTAATCGGTGAAGCCTTCAAACATTTCACCTCTTTCACATACTTTACAGAAAATACCTGAAGGTATCGTCTTATTTACAAGCTCTTTTAAGAGTGAAACGTCATTATTGTTGTCACTCAAATGTATGAAGAATACTTGGTCTCCCCTTCTTGTGGTGTCGTAGGCAAAAGAGACTGCATCGTTATTAGAAAGATGCCCATACTCTCCCTTTACTCTTGCCTTCAGCCACGTAGGATATGGTCCTGTCGCCAGCATCTCGGGGTCATAGTTCGACTCAATGAATTTCACATTCGATACTCTGGAATACCCCCATGCTTCTTCCGGTATTACTCCTGTATCAGTCATCAAGAATATCCTATCGTTTCCATTGACGATAAAGTAACCGCTGGAACCGGGAGAATCGTGGCTTGTCCTAAAGGGTGTGACTTCAAACTTTCCAACCCCTATAGTCGTCCCCCAAGTGAAGGGAAAGACAAGTCTTCTCTCCATCTTCAGCTTATCCATCTCCGTCTTTCCGTCCCTCAAGGTGACAGATGAAACAAAGACAGGGACCTCTGTCTTTCTCTGGACAGCCCCTACCCCCTTGGCATGGTCAGGATGCAGATGAGTGAGAAACAAGGCGCCGAGGGAAGAAAGCGGCATCAAGTGCATCTCCATTTCTGAGGAGAACTTTTTCCATGTAACGCCGCAGTCGACGGCGATTGTCGTCTCTCCGTCGTAAAAAAGATAACAGTTACCGCAGCTACCGGTTGTGAGAGCACAATAATGGAGCATTATTTATTCTCCTCCACCCATTTTTCACTCCATCCCACATGGGCCTTCATCCCATTACGCAGAACAGGAAGGACCAACAGCTCCGTGTGTTCCATCACCTCTTCCTTTGGATCATATTCTCTCCACCCATATCCATTCTTCTTGTAATACTGGGATTCTCTATCTATTAAATCTTCAGAATCTTCGACACTTTGAAATATACTATTCCATTCTTTCGGACTCAGTTTTCTTTCATCCAAATCAACAAATTGGTACTCTACTCTTCTTTCTTTGACCCACCTGATTGCGGCTCGTGTATTCTTGTCTTTATTTCTACCTATTATCTGGAGCATGGAATGAGATTATCTAAAAGCTTTTGTTCCTTCAATAGATTATACTTGACCCTTATCGGATAATGAAAGAAGATATCCCAAACATTTCCCTTTTGGGATAATCAGGAGATATAATATGAAGGAAAGAATCAAGTCACTTCTCACAAGAGAGCCATCGGGTGAAATTGTAAGAGCTGAAGGCTGGGTGAGAACAAAGAGAGACAGCAAGAATGTTTGCTTTTTGGAAATCAATGACGGTTCCTGTCTAAAGGGACTTCAGGCGGTAATAGACAAGGCTTCTTTCAATAATAATAATCTCCTTGATTCAATTTCCACCGGTGCAGCAGTTTCTGTAGAAGGTACAATTGTAGAGAGTCTTGGCGGCAACCAGAAGGTTGAACTGGCTGTATCATCCCTTTCTTTAGTCGGTCCATGTCCAAACGACTATCCTCTTCAGAAGAAGAGACATACCGTCGAGTTCTTAAGGGAACAGGCATATCTAAGACCAAGAACTAACCTTTTTGGTGCTGTTACAAGAGTCAGAAACACTATGGCTTTTGCAGTCCATCAGTTCTTCCAGGAAAATGGCTTTGTTTATGTCAACACCCCACTTATCACAGCCAGTGACTGTGAAGGAGCCGGCGAGCAGTTCCAGGTAACTACTTTGGATCTTGAGAATGTTCCGAGAAAGGAAGATGGAAGCGTAGACTACTCAAAGGATTTCTTCGGCAAGATCGCCAACCTTACAGTATCAGGCCAGCTTGAAGGCGAGACCTATGCCATGGCTATGAAGAATATTTATACTTTCGGACCTACTTTTAGAGCTGAAGAGTCCAACACATCCCGTCACCTTGCAGAGTTCTGGATGATAGAACCGGAAATGGCGTTCTGTGATCTTGAAGGTGATATGGATTGTGCGGAAAGCTTCTTGAAGTACATCTTTAAAGCTGTACTTGAGAAGAACGGTGAAGATATGGCTTTCTTCGAGCAGTTTGTCCTTAAGGGTCTCATTGAAACACTTGAGGGTGTCGTATCTACTCCTTTCGAGCATATGACATATACAGAAGCTATCAAGTATCTTGAGAAGCACAATGAAAAGTTCGAGTTCCCAGTTGAATGGGGTTCTGACATCGCTTCTGAACACGAGAGATATCTGACGGAAGTCATTGCAAAGAGACCTGTCATCGTCACAGACTATCCAAAAGAGATCAAGAGCTTCTATATGAAGCAGAATGATGACGGAAAGACAGTAAGAGGTATGGATATTCTTGCTCCAAGACTTGGTGAGATCATCGGAGGAAGTGAAAGAGAGAGTGACTACGATAAGCTTAAGGCAAGAATGGATGAGTTAAAGATGGATGACACTAACTACTGGTGGTATATGAATCTTCGCCGCTATGGAACAGCTCCTCATGCCGGATTTGGGCTTGGATTTGAAAGAGCTGTCAGATATGTTACAGGAGTCGAGAATATCAGAGACGTTATTCCTTATCCAAGAGCAGTCGGTTACTGTGAATATTAATAATCGTTTGTTTAAGCTGGATCATTTGGTCCAGCTTTTTCATTCATTAAGACTCATCCAGTTTTCAGCAACAGAATAAATACCCAACTGCTTAGTATTCTCCAACCCTGTCTTCAGTAGTATTCTTTCCTGTATTCTTCTGATCGTCCTAATTGAAGTTCCCAACATACTTGCTATTTCTTTTTGACTGAGACCATAGCTCATAGCATCAAGTACATCACCTTCTTTTGAATTAAGATTTTGTCTTTTTACAGTACGTCTATACGTATTTCGTCCAGTCACTATTCCTTCATAAACAAGGGGCTGTTCAAAATCTGGATACTCCAAAAAAGGAAATATGCCCGACAATAAGGGTTGTTTCGTTTTGTCAGCTATTACAACTACTCTACATTGATTATTAATCTTCTTTGCTTGAATTATATCTTCTGCAAGAACCTTAAATGATTTTGAATCAGTAATAAGTATATCAATGTCTTTATAAAAATATGGAAATGGTTGGACTATGGTTTTTGCAAATCTATAATCCTCAGGAACATCATCAAACATATATCTTTTACGTAATAATACTGTCTTCATACTAATAATAACGCATAAATAGAGTATTTTGTATTTATTTCTTTTTATCATTCCTATTTCGGTATTATATTTTACTTCTTATAAAATCAAATAGTTTCGTATTTTTACATATTTGTGTTTATTTACATTTTTATATTTTTTTATAAATTTATCCATTATACAACATCTGTTGGTTTTATTGTCTTATTCAACTGTAGGTAAATACAACATAAAAAGTATTTAAATAATGAATATCACATAATTAATAACTCTAAATTTGGAGAAAAGGAGAAAAAGAGAATGGAACAAGAAGATATCTAATCATTTCTTTATATTATTATCAGAATCTACTTTAACTCTATATGACAAGTTAAGTTTTATTGTTTCAAAGTAAGACTTTAGAAATCAGGCTAAAGATAAATATAGGAGGACAAGTAAGAATCTGATAATAACAAATATATAAATAGAGGATTAGCAATACTCTTTCTTATACTTATTAATTATAGTATCCAAGGCTGAAGCAAACTCATTTATGGTTCTTTGATCAAAAGCTTTATTCTTCTCAGACTCAAAACCCATTTCTCTGAGGCTGGTCATGAAGTTTCTTTGAGACAAGCGTTCTTTAATATTAAGAGATGGATAAGTGTTGCCCCGGTCATCCAAAACCACGATACCCTTTTCCACCAAACGGTTAGAAAGAGGTACATCGTGGGTAATTGCAAAGCCAGGAGTATTTGCATTTTCAAATAGATAATCATCAGCGCTATTAGATCCGATAGGTACAACCACGCACTTGATATTACTCTTTATTTTTCTTAGTTCAGTTTTATCCAATTTTTCTCTGAAAGGGAGACGAAGAGCAGCAGTATGATTCTCTTGAGCTTCCTTGACATCGGAAAGCAATCTATCGGATGCAAATACACACTCACCTATATATTCCGATTCTTTTACTACTCTTTTGAGAATAATCGCTCTATGAGACTTGGGAAGTGAATCTGCATCGATATATATGTTAAACATAAGTGTAGAATACAGCCAAATCTGTTACTGTTTCAAGTAACAATATTATTTAGATATTTCTTTATTTGTTTTTCTTTAGCGATAGAAACAAATTCCTATATGTTTTAGAATTCAAGTGCAAAGGAGTTAATAATAGATATGGAACATTCACCATTGCAGAAAGCACGCTACTCTTATCAGCCAAAACTTCCATTGATCCTCAGATCAGAAATGGATGAGATTGAAGCAGTAGAGGGAGCAGAGACAACTAGTGCTGCAGACCAGGATAAGATCAAGGCTCTTTTCCCAAATACTTTCGGACAGAAAGAGATTTCATTCCAGAAAGGAAAGAGCAAGGTAGAGAAAAAGAAACAAGTCGTCGGAGTTATTCTCTCCGGTGGACAGGCTCCTGGTGGACACAATGTCGTATGTGGTCTTTATGATGCTCTCAAGAAGGCAGATAAAAACAATGAACTCATTGGTTTCTTAGGCGGCCCAAGCGGTCTGACTGACGACAAGTGCATTGTCTTTACAGACGAATATATCAATGAATTCAGAAATACTGGCGGATTTGACATTATCGGAAGCGGTAGAACAAAGCTTGAAACAACAGAGCAGTTCCAGAAGGCTGCAACTGTATGTAAAAAGCATGGTATCACAGCAATCACTATTATCGGCGGTGACGACTCCAATACAAACGCAGCTGTTCTTGCAGAGTATTTCAAAGCTCAGAATACTGGCGTGCAGGTAATCGGCTGTCCTAAGACTATCGACGGCGACTTGAAGAATGATGATATCGAGATTTCTTTCGGTTTCGATACAGCTACAAAGACATATTCAGAGCTTATCGGAAATATTGAAAGAGACGCAAACAGTGCAAAGAAGTATTGGCACTTTATTAAGCTCATGGGAAGAAGTGCTTCCCACATTGCTCTTGAATGTGCTCTTGAAACACAGCCAAACGTATGTCTGATTTCTGAAGAGATTGAAAAGAAGGCAATGTCATTGTCTCAGATTGCTTCTTATGTAGCAAAGAGTGTTGCTGATAGAGCAAATGAAGGAATGAATTTCGGTGTGGTTCTTATTCCAGAGGGACTTGTTGAATTTGTTCCTGAAGTCAAGAAGCTTATCAGCGAGATCAACGACACACTTGCTGCAAAGGCAGAAGAGTTTGAGAAAGCTGTAACAGCTAAAGATAAAGTTGCATTTATGCATAAGTATCTTACAGCTGAATCCGATGCAGTATTCTCTATCCTTCCAGAGGATATCCAGGCACAGATGATGGCAGATAGAGACCCACACGGAAACGTACAGGTTTCTAGAATTGAAAGTGAGAAGCTTGTTTCCTCTCTCGTTGCCGCAAAGCTTGAAGAGATGAGAAAAGAAGGCAAGTACAACGGTAAGTTTAATCCACTCCACCACTTCTTCGGATATGAAGGAAGATGTGCATTCCCTTCAAACTTCGATTCCGACTACTGCTACTCTCTCGGATACAATGCGTTCATGCTTATTCAGTGTGGCTGCACAGGATATCTTTCATCAATCAGAAATCTTTCTGCTCCTGCAACAGAGTGGAAGGCAGGCGGTATGCCTATTACAAAGATGATGAACATCGAACGCAGACATGGTGAAGACAAACCTGTAATCAAGAAAGCTCTTGTTGAACTCGATGGAAATCCATTTAAGTATTTCAGCGAAAGAAGAGAAAAGTGGGCTAAAGAAACATGTTTCACATATCCAGGTGCCATTCAGTACTATGGACCGGAGAGCGTTTGTGACATTACAACAATTACACTTAAGCTTGAGCAGACTAAGTAAGATATATCAGTTTTACTCTACCCGTCCTCATTGGACGGGTTTCTTTATGCAAAAAACTAACTCATAATAATTTCTTATGTCCTAATTAATTAATTTAATATATATTTCTTATAAAGTTTAGAATATTTTTCTTGTTTTGTTTATGACATTAGAAATATAATATGTAAAGTAAATCTTCAAATAGTCCCCCCTATTATGAAGAACCGGGCCTGGCGGATGTCTGGCCCTTTTAATTTAATTTGATATGTGAACTAATTACACTAGACATAGCTCATTAAGAAAAAAATAATTAATTGCATAGGAAGAAAAAACTATACTACAAAAATCTACTTATGGTTTCTAAGGAATCGTCAAAGCAAAAGAAATCAACGGCTTTAGTATGAGAGATGTTGCACATTCCTCAGGTCTCGCTCTCGGTAGGATTTATAATTTTTTTTAGATAAAGAGACCATGATAATCAAGATACAGGTATCAATATGGAAAGACTATATTACATCCATCCCCTCAACAGATTCCTTTATGGATTATATTTATCAGTAATAAATATTATGGATGATATAGAATCAACCTACCCTAATTTCATTAAAACTCATCCTAGGCATATCTCTGACTCTAAGGTATTAATTGACAAAGAAATGGTGAATAGAGAACTACAAAACATCAAGGATCAGATCATCTCTACAATCAATAGGGATAAGAAGAATAAGAGAAAACTTATTTAATAAAATATTAACAAAAGTGAATCTAACTAGATTTACCATAAAAATATCCTCTCTCTAAAACAAAAGAGGATAAATAAGTACTGGAATAAATTGTAAAGTGTGCAATCTACTGATTAAATTCTATAGATTCTATCTTCACTCTTTGGATCTTGACGGAAGAAAACTGAAGTAAAACCAGTAATAGCTACAAGAGTAGAGTGAGTAGCTGTTTCGAGTTTTCGAGATATATCCTCGACTTCACTCTTCTTATTCGAAAACCTTACCTTCACAAGTTCATGTGCCGTAAGTGCTGCATCCAAGGAAGCAGAAACACCTTCTGTAAAACCTTCCTTTCCTACATAGACTATAGGGTTTAGCTGCTGTGCTTGAGAACGCAGGAAAGCCCTCTGATAACTCTTTAATTCCATAATCTAATCTTACATAGATTTCTAATAATAGGCAAATAAAAATAGGGAGGAAACAATAATGTCATTTCCTAACAAAAATTCCGGCGTAATTCAAGAAGAAGCTATCAGGGAAAACCTTTGTCTATTATGTATGGCTTTTATCATAATATAGATAGTTCTTTAATTTACAAAGAATAACACATATTGTATCAAAGAGCGTATATTAAAAAATAGTGATTGATATAGAAGAAGATACATTCTTCCTTACCCCATCTTTAAAAGACAGGACAAGGGTAAAGATTTAGAGTAAGGAATCTTTTTCGATAATTATTTAATCCATAGAAGTATAGCAATTACAATAAGGATGAAGAAAAAGTAAACTATTGGATAATATATAGAGAAAAATGATAGCTACAAACTCTTCTTAATAGAGAAGGAACAATGGAAAACTGTTCAGAATGAATATTTCTAAGAATCCCTTAAACTCCATTTGGCATTCTATAATCTAACTAAGGCTTTCCCCATCCATAAACTCGCTTTTCAAGACCACGCTTTCGGGCGTCTCCCCTTTCTTTAGCTTCTCCACCTGATCAAAGAAGGTGGAGACTATGGAGGCTCTATCGATCCTAAGAGAGGCCAATGTCGGGTTTATCTCCCTTCCATTCTTTGTACCGTCCACTCCTACAACTGAAACATCCTGAGGAATCTTGATCATCTTCCGCTCCAAGGCGAAAAGAGAAGTGATGGCCAAGTTGTCGTCACGGCAGAAAAGGGCGTCGAAGTGATATTTTTCATAGGCTTCAACTACATTTTTCGATAACTCTTCATTGTTAGTATGACCAGAGATAATAATCGGTTCATTTTTTACACTGTCAAGGTATCCTTTGTATCTATAATCCCTGTCATCAAGACCATGATTCATTCTATGGACATAGGCAACCTTCTTTCTTCCCTTGTCATAAATCCTCTCGATGCAGTCCTTTGTACCTTCGTATAGTCCGGTGTCGATTAACCCATATTGTCCATCGAACTTTTCCAACACAGAAGACTGCAAAACTACTGTAGGTGTTCCGCTGGATATCAGAGCCTGCGCTACATTACGCGATGAGTTTCCCCCATCCATTAGGACAGCATCATAGTTCCTACTGAGAATGTTCTTCAAAAAGTCGTCGTCCTTTCTCATACGACATAGAGAAGCGATACACCCCCTGGAGAAAGATTGATTCTCAATTTCGTCTATTAACTCCAGATAGTGTGGGGAGTGAAGATTGTTTATCAAAAGTAGAATATGTCCAGAAGACTTGCCCTTCAGCGCCCTGGCAGTTGCATCGGGAATATAACCTAACTTTTCGATAGACTCCAATACCCTCTTCCTCTTCTCCTTGGATACATATCGGTTATTGTTCACAACAAAGCTGACGATGGTAGGAGTGACGCCTGCATCCGCAGCAACGTCTGCTCTAGTAACCTTCTTCATATAACTGTTTTATCAGATTTCAGGTTGCTTGACCATGTTTTTTCTTTGGTCTTACATATTCTGTTATTTCAAGACCGGTTTCATAGTCCAGTTGTTTTACTTCGCCTTCTCCTGTAGGGCGTTGACGTGTATATCCGTCACATTCCCAGTCGCTTTTGTCTTCAGGGCACCAATACCTATATCGCCATTGATATCCCCTGAAAGGATCCCTCTTGGCGTTCATCTCCTCCATCAAGGCTTCATGCATCTCGTCCCTTACCTCTGTGTACCTCTTGTCTTCAATAAGATTCTCCAACTCATAAGGATCTACTTCATTGTCAAATAGTTCATCGCTATCAGTCAAAAATTCACAGAGCTTATATCTATCACCTACCAGGCCTCTCATTAATTGAAGACCTCCGAAGCCATCGTGGTCCACCTCATATCTATGGAATTCAACCATAGCCCATTTTCTGTATCCCTCCCCTTCAGGATCTTCAATCGCCTTTCTCATGGAGACTCCGTGGAGGAAAGGAGGAATCTCCAGGCCATAATAATCCAAAAATGTAGGTAAAAGATCCACGTGGCTTGCCACATGTGGGTATACGACACCCTCTTTCGTAGGCATATAGACCCCACCCCTGATTATCAGAGGAATCTTTGCCACAGCATCATATACACTTGGTCCCTTTATATTCAGAGAATGGGAGTCCAAGGCATCTCCATGGTCGCTTGTATATACAACCATTGCATCTTTAGTGCACTCATTTACTTTATCTATGACTCGACCTAGCTCATAGTCTGCAAAGCTATTACAACCCAGAAGCCCAGAGGGAGTGATATTGATATTGTCTTTATCCTCTTTCTCTCTTCCTGAAGCCCAAAGTCTCTCAGCCTTGGGTTTATGTTCTAATCTATCCTTCATATCTGGAGTTACAGGCCACTTATAGTCCTTATACATGGATGCATATGGCTCAGGGCATCTATAGGGGCCATGGGGCTCGTCGAGACTTACAGTAAGAAAGAAATCCCTATCCTTATTCTTTTCAATGAAGTCCAAGGCCCTATCCACCACTCTGTGGGCGAATGTGGACTCCGCCTTCACCTCTTTTCCTCCATCTCGAAGCTTCTTTCTGCTCTCTATTCTCTCCTCCGTATTAAGCTCCTGAAGAAAGTTTCGCATATCATACCAATATTCACTATCATAACAAGGTGGACACTCTCCGTTTCCAAAGTAATCTCCTCCGTCAAGGTGCCATTTCCCGATATATGCAGAGTGGATCCCTTTCGGTGTCAGATACTCACTTATGGTCTTTACACCTTGCCAAAGGGGAACGGAGTTTGTAAATGAACCGGTTCCATGGGGATAGAGACCTGTAAATATGCAGGATCTAGCCGGGCCGCATACAGGCTGAGTGGTATATGCCCTATCGAATCGCATACCTTCTGAAGCAAGCTTATCGAGATTCGGAGTCTTCATATCCTTGTTTCCATAAGCTCCCAGCATATCGAAACGAGTGGTGTCAGTCATCAAAAATACAATCTGTCTCTTTGCCATGGTTTTTTATCTAGGTATCCTTTCCTTATTGAAGAAGAACATATTATCGAAGTATGTCATACTTGGCTCCGGTACTACAAAACTAAACTTCTCATTGGAGAACTTTTCGTTGTATTCCTTCACCATTTTCTCTAGGTTGTCCATCCCTTCCCTATCTGGAGACCTGTAGCCGTAGGCAAGAGATATATGGAACTCATAAGTCTCAAAACCAGGAAATCTCAGTCCCATCTTCTTGCTGACTATCTCTCTCCAGCCCCTAATTCTTTTCTCATCATCTTCTGTTTTTGGGCGTAATGCCACACATAATCCTGTACCAACCCTAATATGATGGAACACCATCTCTACTTTTCCCAACTGTGGAATATCCTTCCACTTCTCCTGAAAGAGATCATCGACTTTCTCTAATGGAGAATCACAAGGAAGAAGAGAAGTCCAATGCTCAGGAGCTCTGTTTCCATCAACAACACCTTCTATGGCAGTCATGTGAAGGCTTTCGTCAGGAAGAAGAGTAAGACACTCTCCTATTTTATTTCTTCCGAAGTCATCTCTGATTTCCTTTATTTTTTCATATACAAGGGAGTCATGATCTAATAGACAAATCATTGTATTACCAGGCCAAAACCTTACAGAACCGTCTTCGTTGAACTTTCTACCTACATCAAAACCAAATCTAGTTTCCATAATTAATCTCCTTATTTCACCGCACTGTCCATGGATCCCTTGACGAAATACTTCTGAAGGCAGATGTAGATAATGGCCAAAGGAAGCACTGATATAACAGCAGCCGCAGCAGCTGCAGGCAGGTTTATCTTTCCCTCCTGGAAGAAGGAGGAAATAGCTAAAGTGACAGTCTTCATCTTGGGTTTCTGAAGTATATAGAGCTGGAAGGAGAAGTCATTCCATATAGTGACGCCTGTAAGTATGGCCACTGATGATACCACCGGCATCATATTCGGCAGTATGATGTATGGAAAGACCATGAATTGAGAGCAGCCGTCAATGAGGGCGGCTTCATCCAGCTCTTTCGGTATTG
>CAMEXG010000024.1 GCA_945947045.1 uncultured Spirochaetales bacterium
CTTCCTTCCATTGGACAAGATCCGCTTCTTCCTTTACTGCCTCCAGCTTTTGGCTCTGGGTAAAGTGGATGGATGAGAAAAGAGACGAAAGTGAGTCTCTTATGGTGCTTGGTAATGAAGAAAAGATATCCTGAAATGCATTCATATTAGAAGTGTAGCTTTTCTTTTCTTTCAGGGGAATATATCCTTTCAATATGAGCGAAAGTGCAAGAGATCAGGCAAGATCACTACCAGAGAATCCTGGGTGTTATCTAATGAAGAATGCCGAAGGTACAGTTATATATGTGGGAAAGGCCAAGAACCTAAAGAGGAGAGTAAACTCATACTTTCTCCCCAATAGAAACGCAAAGACTGCAGCTTTGGTGGAGAAGATCGTAAATATTGAGTACGTAATAACAGGAAACGAGTATGAAGCTCTTGTCCTGGAGAACAATCTGATAAAGAAATACAACCCCCACTATAATATTCTTCTGAAAGATGGAAAGAGTTACCCTCTTATAAGAATCACTAACGAAGACTATCCAAGGGTGTTCAAAACAAGAAGAGTGATAAAAGACGGCAGCCTCTACTATGGCCCATATCCTGATGGAAAGAGACTTGATATGTATCTGGAGACAGTGGAGGATACTTATCCGTTACGTCTCTGCCAAGGAGTGCTGAAGAAGAAATCCACTCCTTGTCTATACTACCATATGAAGAAATGCTCGGGGCCTTGTATCGGCGCCATAAGTAAAGACGAGTACGGCGAGTACATAAAAGAAGTAAAAGACTTTCTCTCCGGCGATGATTCTTCTCTCTCCAGAAAAGTAAAGAAAGAGATGATGGAGGCATCGAAGAAGCTGGATTTCGAGACAGCTGCAAAGAAGAGGGATCTTCTTGAAGCACTCTCTGTCATGCAGAGTAATCAGGGTGTAGACGATATGGATACTAGTGAAGACAGCCGTGACTATGCAGCCATCGAGATGAGGGCATATCTCTGTACAGTGTCTATTATGCAGTTCAGGGACGGCCGCTTGATCGGAAAGGCGATGTATAGGGCCGAGTGTCTTGGAGATGAGACGGAGACACTTCTTTCTTTCTTGATCCAATACTATAGCGACGGCGACACTCTTCCTCACGAGTTATATGTCTCCCACGATATAGACGCCGAGCTATTGTCCAAGTTCTTTAAAGAAGAACTGGGAAAACCATTGAAGGTTGAGATACCTAAGGATGGAAAGCACTACAGAATACTGCGTCTTGCCGGGGAAAACGCCACAAGGGACGTGGAGAAGAGGCTTAAGAACGTTGACAATACTCCTGCTTTGGAGAGGCTTAGGGAAATAACGAACATCGATACTCTTCCTTCCTTGATTGAGGGATTCGACATCGCCCAGCTTTCAGGAAAATATACTGTAGCGTCCCTTATTGTCTTCAGAGATGGTAATCCATCAAATAAAGAGTATCGTCATTTCTCAATGAAGAGCCTGGAGGATAATGAGATAAATGACTTCCAGTCTATTCATGAAGCCGTATTCAGACGATATAAAAGGCAGAGGGATGAAAAGGCCCAGCTTCCAGACCTGTTGATGGTCGACGGAGGTATTGGACAAGTTAATGCAGCCATCGCGGCTCTCGACGAACTGGGGCTCTCTTTTCCTGTGGTGGGACTAGCGGAGAAGCATGAAGAGATTGTCTTCCCGGATAACACTTCTCTTCTTTTGGACCATAGCGATCCAGGACTAAGGGTATTGATTGCCCTTAGGGACGAATGTCATAGATTCGCCACGTCTTTTAACCAGAGAATGAGAAGTAAGGACGCCTCCTTTAAACTCCTGGAGTCCATCGATGGAGTGGGGCCTGAGAGAAGTAAGAGGATAATGCAGACTTATCAGAGTGTGGACGCGATACTCTCACTTACTCCCGAAGAGCTTGCCAAGGGAGCCAAGATTCCTCTACCTGTAGCGGAAAGAGTGCTTCGTAAGCTTAACTTTTAAAGTAGTTCTTCTCTAAAGAAGGTGGATCTAAGGATAAAGGAGTCTCTCTTCCTTTGTCCGCAACTATTGTGTAGACAAGGTTCTCTGCATAAAGCTTCAATAGATCGGTGGATGAAGACTTTATTATTGTATCGTAGCGGCCAAGGAGAGAGATTATTCTTCTTGTATCTTCCAGCGTATATATTCTCATGGCCTTGCGGTACAAGTCTTTCTCCCTTCCTCCTACGCCTACATTTCTCTTTGCCCCGGGACGGGAAGGGTAAGGAGAGACAAAGGTGACGGTATCGAATATTTCTTTCTCGCTTTTCTTCTCTTTCTGCATAATGATACAGGCTTCAAGACGCCTGAAAGAAGTCGCCATGACAGAAAGTGCCGGGATAATATCTCGGCTGTCATTGAGAAGAATAGAGGAGACGGAAAGAAGAGCCTTCTCCAAGTTGCCTTCTCCTATCGCCCTAAAGAGAGAATAACCATTTTCACCCTTGGTCCTGACGCTGTAGGCTTCTATTGTCTCCAGGGTGATAGTTTTGTCTTCGCTTTTCTGGATTTTAAGGAAATTAGTGATCGACCCTACAAGATTCTTCATTTCCTGGGTGTTGTTGTCTACAGAAGAGAGAATCTCATCGATGGCGTCTTCTGTTATTCTATACCCTTCTTTAGATGCAAACTCTCTGATCCAGCGCCTTTTTTCGTTATCGAACATCTCCCAGAAAACAATTGTGTTTTCCTTGCCGGCTACACCGACAAGGCTCTTAGGAAGGTTTACAGAAGATGTTTCCGTCGTCGTCACTATAAGGGTGCAGTCATCTTGAGGATTGTCTCCGAAGTCAGAAAGAGAAGAATATGTTTCGTCTGTCTTCTTTACGTTCTCATAATGCTTTAAGACCACAAAGCGATAGGAAGAAAACAGGGAGCTCTGGGAAAGAGCGGAGGAAATGCCGCCGCCGTCTTCATCTCCCCCAAAGAAGACATATTCCTCTGTGTCGGGATAGAGAGAACGGATTTTATTTCTCTCACGTTTTATGAATTCACTTTTTTCTCCCTCTTCCGGTCCTAAGAGCAAAAATACAGCCACTAATATTTCCTCCGTATCTCCCTGAGAATACCACAAATTACAATCTTTTTGCTCCTGGTAATACCCATACTATCGTTTTCTGGCCAAAGTTCAGTGAGAGTCTTTAATTTTCTTAGTCTCCTAAGCTCCATTTTTCCTTCTCCTCCCTCTGGATACCCTAGGACGATGTCACCATCTTTTGCTTCTCTCTCACAATCCATAATGGCGATGTCTCCAGGGATTATTCCTCCTTCCTTCATGGACCATGATGACACTATAAAAGCAAAAGAGGAGGTAGAATAAAGAGAAGAAGGAATAAAGAGGCTCTCAATACTTCCATTTTTTATCATCTCCTCGTCAGGTTCAGAAGAAAAGAAAGGAATAGGAGTATTTATCCTGTCTTTTCTTGTTTCCTCAGGAAGGATGATGGCTCTGGCTCCACCATTGTTTTTTTCTATTAGTCCCTTTTTCTCCATAGAAGTCAGAGCGTAGTGAACAGCCGATGGAGATACTTTAAAGTGTTCTGCAATCTCTCTGAGGCTAGGAGCAAAGCCATACTCAGAGATAAAAGAAGAGATGAAAAGAAGTATTTCCTGCTGTTTTTTTGTGGGACCTTTCATAACTAAATGTTAAATCTCTCCCATCCCTGATTCAATCACAATGTTGCAAAAAGGTTTTTTCCCAAATGAAAAGAAAGAAGCTGAGAAGAAGAAAATAAGTACAGTTTTATGAGAAAAGGGCAGTGTTAATAACAGGACTATTCTAAATCTTTACCTGCAACGACTGATAATATGCACCGTTAGGCCATTTATAAAAAAGGCACTTTCCCAGCTCTTGTCCAAGTTTCACAAATGACGGTCCTACTGCTCTAATGGGAGGAGGATATTGGGAATGGAACATCTCGGTGTCAGTATCAAAAACAAGCATGTGCTTTGGGATGACTCTATTCCTGGAACAAAGAGAATCTAGTATGTAGGCAGAGGAGTAGTCGCTGATAAACAGCCCTGTAGTTTTCCTCTGCCTTGCCTAATTCAAATCATAATCAAAACGCAAAACGTAAAGATGTTATAAGCTTGTCTGTTTAGAAGTTATTGAATTCAAATACACTTTCTGTGGGTATTTGAGGATTGTAACTAATATAACCCCTTTTAATCTTCTTAATATGGGGTTATAATGGGGTTATAAATAAGGTGGGCAGAGTGAAGACAAATGATGATAAGATAGCGAGATTAGAAGAAGAGATATCAGAGCTTCCTATTGGATATATTTCAAAGAAAAACATAAACGGAAAGATAAGACAGTATCATCAATGGACAGAAGACGGGAAAAAGAAAAGTAAGTATTTAGACAGTGAAACAGCCTTAGTAGTGGCGGAAAGAATTGCAAAAAGAAAGGAATTGGAGAAAGAACTGAAGATTGAAAAGGCGCTTCTTCCTCGTAGAAGTACAAAGAGAACGGTTAATTCTTTATTGTTCAAGACAAATATCCTTATTTCCGACAACCTAAAGGCTTTTATTCAAAGGGCAGCCAGTTTAAAGAGTCGTCCATGCCTGAAACAAATGCAATTATTCTTAGATTCTGGGACCCAGAGCCGCGTGTTTATTCTTTATGGATTAAGAAGGACAGGGAAGACCACACTAATTCAGCAGGCGATTACAAGCTTTAATCAAAGCCAATTTGAAAAGACAGTTTTTATTCAAATCTCTCCTGAAGATACTCTCTCTGCTGTCAACCATGACATGAAAATACTCTTGGAGCAAGGTTATAAATATGTGTTTATTGATGAGGTGACTCTTCTTGAGGATTTTATAGAAGGGGCGGCTGTCTTCTCTGATATCTATGCCTCGTCTGGAATGAAGATAGTATTGTCTGGAACAGATTCTTTGGGTTTCTTGTTTTCCTCTGACGATTCTCTTTATGACAGATGTGAAATGTTACACACGACTTTTATTCCATATAGGGAGTTTGAAAATGTGCTTGGAATATCTGGTATAGATGAGTATATCCGCTATGGAGGAACAATGAGCCTTAGTGGGATTAATTATAACGAGCATTCCATATTCTCTAATAAAGAAAGTACGGATGCCTACGTTGATAGTGCCATAGCGAAGAATATACAGCACTCTCTGAAATACTATCAGAATGCAGGACACTTCAGGCACTTAGAGGATCTTTATGAGAAAAATGAGTTGACTAGTGTAATAAACAGAGTGGTGGAAGATATAAACCATCGTTTTACACTTAGTGTCCTTATAGATGATTTTATCTCCCATGATTTAGGACTATCTGCAAGAAATCTTTTGCATGATAGAAATAATCCTATAGATATTTTCGAGCACATCGATAAAAAAGCCTTTACTGAGTCTTTGAGAAAGGCCTTGGACATTCTTAATAAAGAAGAACAGACTGTGGAAATTAAAGACGCACACCGCATTGAGATTAAAGAGTATCTAGATCTATTGGATCTTACTGTAGATGTTCCTGTAGAGACTATTCCGATAGTCAACGAAAAAACATATCAGACTTGTGTTTCCCAGCCTGGGCTCAGATATTCCCAGGCAGAGGCTCTTGTGAAAGAGCTGATGAAAGATGAAAACTTTCAAAGTTTCTCAATTGTAGACAGAAAACATATTCTGGACAGAATACTTAATGAGATTAAGGGCCGCATGATGGAAGAAATCGTTCTTCTGGAAACGAAAAAGGCAATGAAAGATAAGGAAGTGTTCAAACTTAAATTTGCAGTAGGTGAGTTTGATATGGTTGTTTTTGATTCAGAGAATATTACTTCTGAAATATATGAAATCAAGCACAGCACTGAAGCTTTTCCTGATCAGTATCGCCATTTAGTGGATGAAAAGAAGTGCAGGGAGACTGAGTTCCAATTTGGTCGGATTATTCGAAAGTGTGTGATATACAGAGGAGAGAATCGAAGAGAAGGGGAAATTGAGTATCTAAATGTGGAGGAATATCTGAAAGGTCTTTGATTCAAAGAAGAAGGGCCCTTTTTTCGGGCCCTCTGTAGTCTCTATCAGTTGTCTTTCATTATCTCCTTTTCTTTTTTTGCCACTGATTGGATCTTATCTGCAAGTTTCTCTATACCTTCATATAATTCGTAGCAGTCCTCGCTGACGACTTTTTCCTTTCTCCATACGAAGTGAAGTACAGCATCGATGTGGAAACCGATACCCTTCGCCTCCTTCTTTACAGCGATGTCGAGATCGTGAAGATAATCTTCTGCGAAAGCGATCTTCTGGAGCTTTTTGTCGAGAAATGCTCTGTCTTCGTCGTTTGGTGTGTAGCCGATGCCTCTGAAAGTGATGTTCATATTTACCTCCTCTTTCCTCTGGCCTTTGCAGTCTAAGCGATATCCCGAAGGATAATCCAATATCTCTAATATAATTATCCTTCCTAAAGGGTGAAAATACAAATGGAAATCATGTGTTGTTCCTTAGTAGACGGTTTTTTATAGAGATAAAAGAATACAGATAAAGAAAAAGCAGGGGATAATATTTTTTATTTTTTACACTGATTTTCAAAGACTTAACCGTTTCACATCATTACTTTTAATACTTCTCTTTCATGATTAGTTCATCTTTAAGGAGAATGAAATGAAAAAAATCGTTTTATTGATGATGATGGCTCTCGCAGTCTTTTCCCTTTTCGCCGAAGGGACAAGAGAGAATTTCGAAGCAAAAGATCCAAATACAGAAAGTGGAGTGAAGTATGTCTTCATGTTCATAGGAGACGGTATGTCTTCTCCTGAGATCAATGCAGCTCAGGTATATAATGGAAGTAATACTCCTGGCTTGATTGCAATCGAACCTCTGACTTTTACACAGTTTCCTGTAGTCGGAATCCAGTATACTCAAGACGCAACCTCCTTCTGTCCTGATTCTGCAAGTACAGCTACAAGTCTCTCTTCCGGATATAAGACACACTCAGGTGTCATTGGTCTTGGAATCGACAAGTCCACACAAGGAGAGACAATTGCAGAGAAACTGAAGAGAGAGAAAGACTGGAAGATTGGTGTCGTCTCCTCCGTTACAATCAACCACGCCACACCTGCAGCCTACTATGCTCATGTTGTAAGCAGAAACAGCTACTATGATATCGGTCTCCAGATGGCAGAGTCTGGTTTCGACTACTTTGCAGGTGGACTTGTAAACAAAGCCGAGAAAGAAGGAGAGAAGAGTATCTACGAAGTACTGGAAGATAACGGCTATCTTGTGACTAATGATAGAGATACTATCCTTTCTCTCAACAACAAGTCAGGTAAAGTCTACGCCTACACATCCACTCCTCAGGACAGCGGCTCACTGACATATAGAATCGATAGAAAAGAAGGTGAATTGTCTCTTGCCGATTATGTGAGAAAGGGAATTGATGTTCTTTACAACGAGAATGGATTCTTCCTTATGTGTGAAGGTGGAAAGATAGACTGGGCGGGACATGCCAACGACGCTCTTGCAAATATCGGGGATACACTGGATTTGGACGATGCAGTGAAAGTCGCCTTCGACTTTGCCCTCCAGCACCCATCAGAGACACTGATCATTGTAACAGGTGACCACGAAACAGGAGGTATGACAATTGGTTATGCAGCTACCGGGTATAATACTGCTTTCGATATCCTTAGAAACCAGAAGTGCTCATATGTGGCCTTTGATTCTATGATCAACGCAGAGAAAAAGAACGGAACATATACATTCGATCGCCTTATGGAGATTGTAAATGATAACTTCGGTCTATGGTATGGAGAGAATGGAACAGATTCCACCCTTGCACTCAATGATTATGAGTATAGCAAGCTGAAAAAGGCTTACGAAGATGACTTGAGCGGCAATGTAAAGACAGGATATGAAGAGTCTTCAAGACTTTACGGCGGATACAATGCTGTAAGTGTTACATTGACACACATCATCAACAACAAGGCTGGTATCGGCTGGACAAGCTTCTCACATACAGGTCTTCCTGTTCCTGTATATGCCTATGGAGTTGGATCAGAAGCATTCTCTGGCAGCTATGACAACACCGAGGTGGCAAAGAAGCTTTTTGCCCTCTGCGATGTGGAGTAAAGAGAAAAAGACGATTTCCGGAATCGGGGGTAGATCAGTGGGCAGGTTTATAGTCCCACTGATTTATATTTTGTTGGGATTCGTCTTAATGCTGGTCCCCACAGGTTTTCAGAAAGCAATCTACTATAACGCAGAGGGTGCTGTAGCTTTGGTTCTGGATACAGATAATTCCACTCTCTACAACAACGGGTATTTCAGAGTAGGAGAAGAGAGACTCGAAGTAAGAATACTCACAGGCTCTCATAAAGGATTGGAAAGTGATGCTGTGAATATGCTTTCAGGATCCTTAGATAACGACAAGCTCTTTTCCTCTGGAGATAAGGCATGGGTCTTGATCGAGAGGGACGGCGATAATAACCCGCTGTTTATTAATGCTGTGGACTATTGGAGGGGAGGAAGAGAACTTGTATTAGTGGTTTTGTTTGTCCTTGTGCTCCTTCTATTTTCCTCTACAAAGGGCGGTGGTATAGTATTATCTTTCGCACTTACATTCCTCTTTATTTGGAAAGTATTGATACCTTTCTCTTTAAAGGGTTTTAATCCGGTGATTCTTTCCTTCTTGTCTCTTCTTGTCCTTACTATAACGACTATCACCCTTATTTTGGGTGTAAACAAGAAGGCCTTGTCTGCGATCTTGGGAGCAATTTCTTCAGATATTCTTATTGCCTTACTCTCCTTGGTATCCACTTCTTTTTTACTACTGGATGGCTTCAATCTCAGTGGAAGCGAGTCCTTATTATATTCAGGATTTGGAAACTTGGATTTCAAATTAATCTTCTCTTCTGTGGTGATGCTGTCTTCCGGCGGGGCGGTGATGGATCTGGCGGTGGATGTGGTGTCTGCCATGGATGAAGTCTATATCAACAACCCGATTGTAGAAAGGAAGGATCTATTCATGTCAGGGATAAGAGTAGGAAGGGCGGGAATAGGGACGCAGACTTCTACGCTGCTACTTGCCTATCTTTCCTCATACTTGGTGCCATTTATGGTATATATGGCACAGTCAACGCCAATAATGAATATTCTTGTGAGTAAAGAGATAGCTTCTGCAATAAGAGAGACAGTTGTGGGGTGTACAGGACTAGTTCTAGCATCACCATTATCTGCACTGATGGCAGGAATATTTTTCTATAAGAAAGGATCATCTTCCTCGAGAGGAGTCTAGTTCCATCTCCGCTCTATACTTTGCAACGGTACGACGGGCGATCTTTATGCCTTCTTTTTCCAGAGCATCGGCGATCTTCTGGTCAGAGAGGGCTTTTTTACCTGTGTTTTCGTTGATGATCTTCTCTATCATCAGCTTTACAGAGTTCTTCGATAAATCTCCTCCGTCATCTTTCTTTACTTCCGTTGAAAAGAAGAATCGAAGGGGATAGATGCCCCAGTCTGTATCTACATACTTAAGGGCCGCCATCTTCGAGACTGTGCTTACATTCACCCCCATGATCTCTGCTGTCTCAGTCATAGTGAGGCCTTTGAGGAACATAGGGCCGAAGAGAAAGAAGTCCCTTTGCCTTTCAGAGAGGACCATTCCTATCTTCTCCAGGCTGGAGTATCTGAAGGAGAGCATCTTTACAAGGTTCTGTGCCGCAGAGATATTCTCTCCTAGATATTTTACAGCTTCCTTTCCCTTATCCGACTTGTCTTTTTTAAGCTCGTCTCTCAGCTCCAGGTATGATGAGTCTATCTCCAGTGCAGGAAGGTTTCCTCTAAGGACTTTCATGTGTATTACACCGTCCTTGTTGTGAAAAGAAAGTTCAGGCACCGAGTAGTGGGTATAGTCGGATGAATACTTAAGACCTGGGTATGGAGTGAGGGTCTTTATTATTTCAAGCATTTCGTCCAAGTCTGCTCTTCCTATTCTAAGAGCCTTTGCAAGAGCATCCAGTCTGTTTTCTTTTATATAATCCAACCCATGATAAATGATATCTCTATATCGCGATACTTCCTCTGGATTCTTCTCTATCTCTTTTATCTGGAGCATTATTGCTCCCCTCCAGTCCTTTGCCCCCACACCTGTAGGCTCCATGGTTTCAATGGCGTCGACAGCTTCTTTTGTATACTCTTTCAGGTTGTCAGGGAGAAGAGAGGAAGGGTCGGGGCCTGTAAAGCCATGGGGGTCGAGGGATGAGATAATAATCTCTGCAGCCTTTTTTACGCTTTCTGTAAGAGGGATACATCCCAGCTGCTTCATCAGGTGCTCGGTAAGGCTTTCTTTCTCCGTGACAGTCTTCTCAAACCAATCGTTCTCTCCGTCGTCAGCGTAGTCTGAAGAGTTCGCTTCATCTGAATATGAAGAAGAGTAGGAAGTATAGGAACGGGATGAGAGATCTTCATAGGATCTTTCTCCTTCATTAATGTTGATCACTGGGTTCTTTTCAGCTTCTTTCTTTATCTTGTCAGACAACTCTTCTAAGGGCAGTGTCACGATCTCCAGCACCTGCATCTGAGAGGCGTCCATACGCTGGGTCTGTGACATTGATAGAGAGATGTTCTGTGCCATGTTCCACCTATTATTCGTCGAAATCCCTTCCGAAGTATATTTCTCTTGCCGTATCGTTATCGAGAACTTCATCCCTGGTGCCTGAGACAAGTATCTCTCCGCTTGAGATAATGTGGGCTGTGGTTGTAATTTCCAAAGTATCTCTTACGTTGTGGTCTGTAAGAAGTATGCCTATTCCGCTGTTTGCCAAATGTTTTACGATCTGCTTTATCTCATAAACCGCCTTCGGGTCTATTCCAGCGAAAGGTTCGTCAAGAAGGAGAAACTTGGGGCTTGTAGCAAGGGCTCTCGCTATCTCGGTTCTTCTTCTCTCTCCTCCGGAAAGAGTATATCCATACTGGCGTCTTATTCTGTCGATGCCGAAGTTTGTCAAAAGCTCCTCAAGCTTTTCTTTTCTCTGTTTCACCGTCAGATAACTCTGGGTCTCCAGAACCAGCATAATATTGTCTTCGACAGTGAGTTTGCGGAAAATAGAGGGTTCCTGAGGCAGGTACGCCAATCCCAGCTTTGATCTCTGGTGCATTGGAAGTGGGGTTATATCTTCATCGTTAATAAGAATCTTGCCGCCGTTTGCCTTTATAAAGCCTACGATCATATAAAAGGATGTGGTCTTCCCGGCGCCGTTAGGTCCTAGGAGCCCTGTGATATCTCCGCTTTCCATTGAAAAGGACACATCCTTCACAACGTGTTTTTTACCGTAATATTTGGAGAGATGATTGACTTCTAATCTATCAGCCATTGATGGTCCCCTTAATTCTTCCTGAGAGGGAGATGGTGTTGTCGTTGGTATCTACAGTAATGATCTCGGCTTCGTAGTTGTCGCCCTTCCACATAACCTTGGCTCCTCCCTTGAGAGTAAGCATACCTGAAGACTTATCGTATGTGACGGATTCTGAAGTGCACCTCATCACATCGCCCTCCGCTATCTTAAATAGAGTGACCTGCATGCCCATCTCAAGTTTCTCATTCTTCATATCGTATCTTAAGCTTCCTGCCTGGGCATATAGTTCTTCTTTTGTATCGTCTATCTCGAACCAGGATGAGATCACCAATAACTCATCGCTTCTATCAAACCAAAGAGACTCTGTGTTTATTTCTATGCCTCTTTCGCTGTCGGTGACGGAGATATCTCCTTTAGCCGAGATCGTCTTCCAGTCATCGCCGGAGAGGGACATCTCCTCCGCCTTGATATAAAGGGAACCTGTGGTGACTTCCGCTCCACTTTTTAGTGTTACGGATTTCTCGCCCTCTCTCATTACAAGTCTACTTTCTCCACCGGAGAAGGAGATGGAAGAAGAAAAGAGAAGGGGGAGAGATAAAAGCGCGATGATGAGAAATACAGATAATCTCTTATTCAAAGTTTAGTTCTCCTTTTTCAATCTCCGAGAATGTATAGACGCCTGTCCTCAAGTCACCCTTAAAGTCTCTGCCTATAAAGCTTCCTTCTTCTGATTCTACCATAACTCTGCCGTCAGCAACGATAGTATCTTCTTCTCTGTCGAAAATTAGATTCTCGGCACTAATCTTCATGTTTCTCTCTTCATCTTTAAAGACCACGCCCCCTGAGAGATTCATGCTGCTTCCTTCCGTGTCGATCCACCCGTTACCAGCGCTTCCGCTGATAGTGATGTTTCCTTCACCGTCTTTTGAAAGGAACTCCATATCCAGTGTGAGAGCGTATCCGTCCTTAGAATAGAAAGTAATCTTTCCTGCCTTCAAATAGACTGGATCGGAGCCGTCTTCGCCGATATGGTACTCTGCGTTCTCTAGGATAATATCAGGATAGATTCCTTTTTCTCTCTCAGAATTATCACCTGCTACATTACCCCCATCTTTTTTGCATGATGAGAGGAAGAGGAGGATAAAGATCAAGAGAAAAAGGATTCTTTTCATTCTTCCTCCTTATCTATGACAATAGGAGAGAAGTATCTTTTCTTAAGAGTGAAGATAATAGCCGAGATACCAAAGCCGATTGCCATAAACAAGAATCCCACCAGTGCCATCACTATTTCACTATTAAAGAAAACCCTTCCAATAAAGTACCCAGGAAGAAACAACAACAGGGGGAGGGCCAATGAAAGGATAACAGAGAGTGTAGCTCTTCCTTCAGGAATATCGATAAGTACTTTGTCCCCCTTTTTTAATGGGATGGAGGAAGGATTCTCTACAGTAAAGGTCGTGTCTTTGTTTCTGCAGAACATCTCGCTTTTGCAGCCACTGCAGGCTTGGCTATCACAACCCACCTTTATTCCTTCTTTAGTGTTTTCTAATACTGTTACACTCTTTTCCATTTATGCTTCCTGTGGCTTTTTAACGTCTACCTTTTCGTCGACTATCTCTATTTTAACAGCCTTCTTGGTTTTTTCATCGATAGAAACTACAACACCTTGAATTCTCGGGTCGTCCCAAGCTTCTCTACTTCTTTGAGGAATCTGGGTCCTGTATTTATTTATTTCTGTTTCAGTGTCGAAGCCGCCTACACTCATAAATGAGCCGACTCTGCCGTTGTCGCTTATAAATGCCGTTCCGTTATCTGTGATTCTTTCGTCGGCGCTCATTACTTTTGTATGTGTTCCGATTACAGCGGCCACTCTTCCGTCCAGGAAATGAAGCATAGTGGCCTTTTCTGCTGTGGTTGCAGCATGATACTGCACGAGGATAACTGGATCGCCCTCTACTTTCTTAAGAAAGGCATCGACGGCTACAAATGCATTCTGTATTGACTGCTTCATGCCTGAGTGACCCTGTAGGTTGATGATAAGAAAACCTGTGTTGTTGATGTTTATGTTCTTCACTCCCTTTCCTGGGCACTGGGGAGGATAATTAAGCGGACGAAGAACGAAAGAGCATTTCTGCATGAATTCAACAAAGTCAGGTTTATAGAACATCTTCTCTCCACCTGTGGTGAGATCAATGCCTAGTTTCCCCAATTGCATTGAATGTTGTTTTCCAATGCCAAAGCCATTAGTCATGCCTTCACCGTTTATTACAGTGTAGTCCACATTATATTTAGTCTTAATCCCAGCCAGTCCAGTCTTAAGGGACGCAATGCCACATCTACCGACCAGCTCTCCTAAAAAGAGAATATTAGTCATAAAGAAAAGTGTAATAGCTTTGCCCTTCAAGGGCTAGCCTTGCTTGACACATAATCTCTATACAAGTTACCATCTTTTTCAGATTTGCCCAGATGGCGGAATTGGTAGACGCGCTAGGTTCAGGTCCTAGTTCCGGCAACGGTGTGTGAGTTCGAGTCTCGTTCTGGGCAGTTATTTAAAAAATGTGAGAAGGAAGTCGGTTTGATAGTGCCGGCTTTTTCTTTTTTAAAGGGATTAATAGATATCATGGTTTCATCTGTTATTCACTGACTAAACTTATTAGTCAGGTAGACCAAGTTTCCCTAGGTATATAAAAGGAAGTAATCAAAAAAAAGAGTATAAGATATTAGAGTATTTATCGCATCCAGCTGATTAGTTACCTTGGATAACAAAACAAAGTGCAATATGCTTAATTATTTGTTTTATATATATATGTAAGCTACAGATATGTATCAATGGTTTTATATTAATTAACAGTTTCCCAATTCATAGTGCTAAGGATTCTTCCTTGGCCTATCTCTGGGGTGCTTAGGTGCATCCGAGACATGCTTTTCCTTTCTTGGTCTTCTAGATTTTCGTTTCTCCTGTCACTATATAGATCTTTGTGACTACCGAGAGCTCCCCTACTATCACCAAGCGATCATAACCTCATTGGGATTGATTGACAGAGTTACGATTATTATCAATGTGTTTCTTAGGCCATAGTAGGAAGTTTAAAATATATTGAAGCTTATTTGAAGTTGATTTAGAAGTGACCTTGAAGTAGTTCAAAAACGAGAGGTGAATTGTCATGTATTTGGAAGAGATAATCGAAGATGTGCAGTTAGAGAATCTTAGTCATATTGGTGGTTCTCTATCGTTATTTATTTTGATTATTTTGACTAGATTATCTATAAATAAAATAGCTATCTACAACTTCGGTATATGGCTGCTTTTTCTTAAAGTAAGAACACGATTAAAATGCGGGATAAATACTGCTACTAAAGCATATAATGTAAGTTTAGAATAGAAAAACGTAACAAGTCACAAAAATCTATTCCGTTTTTCTACTGATAAATTGATTTTTGAAATCTATCCGGATAAAGTAAAATAGAAAAATGCAACATGTTGCAAAAATCTTTCGCAATGAGGATTTGATATGGAGATTCGCAGAGATTTTTATTTGGATAAGTTGATAAAAAGAAAAAACAATGGGCTGATTAAGGTAATTACCGGTATTCGTCGATGTGGCAAATCCTATTTATTGAATAATCTGTTTTATCGTCACCTACTTGAAAACGGAGTCGATGATGACCACATCATTCGTTTTGCCTTTGACTCAGCAGATGATCTTTATCTGATTGGCGAAAGCCTGATTCAGATTGAAAAGGAAAAGCGAGGAGTTGATCCTGAAAAGTTCATGGCATATATTCGTTCCAAAGTTGTAGGTGAAGGAATGTATTATCTGCTTCTTGATGAAATTCAGATGTTAGATTGTTTTGAAGCTGTTCTAAATGGCTATCTTCGCAAAGATAATATGGATGTTTTTGTGACCGGAAGTAACGCAAAACTTTTGTCCAAAGATATAGCTACTGAGTTCGCCGGTCGTGGTGACGAGGTTCATATGTATCCCCTGAGCTTTGCCGAGTTTATGACCGTTTACAATGGTGATAAGTACATGGGATTATCTGAATATATGATATATGGCGGTATCCCTCTGGTTGTTCTTCGTGAGGGAGCAAACGATAAAGCAGTTGCATTACAGAATTTGTTCAATGAGATTTATTTTCGAGATATTACCAAACGTAACCGAGTGAAGAACATCGGAGAACTGGAAGATCTTTTGAACATTCTTTCCTCTGCCATTGGTTCGCTGACCAATCCAGAAAAATTGAAGAATACTTTCAAGACGGTAAAGAAATCCAGAATCACTTCCGCTACTATTAAGAAATATCTAGATTATTTTGAGGATTCATTCCTGATTGAATCAGCACAAAGATATGACATTAAAGGGAAGGCATATATTGAAACTCCAAAGAAGTATTACTTCTCTGACCTTGGACTTCGCAATGCAAGAATCAATTTCCGTCAGTTAGAGCAGACCCATTCTATGGAGAATATAATTTATAACGAACTTCGTATGCGTGGCTACAGCGTGGATGTAGGTGTAATACCGATTGTAGAACGAAATCAGGATGGTAAGGTTATCCGCAAACAACTTGAAGTTGATTTTGTATGCAATCTTGGTTCGTCCAGATACTATATCCAGTCTGCATACTCGCTGCCAGATGAAGCGAAGCGTACTCAGGAAATTAGACCCTTCAGAAAGATTGATGATTCTTTCAAAAAGATTGTTATCACAAAAGATATTGTTCAGCCATATTATGATGAGTATGGTATCTTGACTGTAAACATTTATGATTTTCTTCTTAATCCGCAGATTCTTGAAAAATAAGTATTACACAACGATTCAAAATTTTATGTGCTAAACCATAAATCAGCCTAACCATGTCCTGGTAGTATCGAATGAAAGGTTTAGCTTTTCAGCCAACGCAAAGTGCTCCTTCTTTGCGTTGCAGATATTGCAGTTCTTGCCATTGTCATATAGTTTCAGTGCACTCATAAGCCTGACAAGGTCTTTGCTGCTTTTCCCGACGCTCTTTGCGGCAGAAAGAATCCTCTGGTCGATACTGCCTGCAAGGAGCATCACGAATTCCACGGCCTGCACTATTCCATA
>CAMEXG010000025.1 GCA_945947045.1 uncultured Spirochaetales bacterium
GCTCATTATGCCATTTTTTCCCAAGTTTTTGTTTTTCCTGTTTCATTTTTTCATCCTCAATGTATTTTGCAGTTTTATCAGAGATATAAATGTAATGTGGAACCCCATAGTTCATCTCTCTCAGGTAGTCATCGTAATGGGATAGAGCTGTCGAAAGTACGGCAAGATAACTGAGAGTGGTTCCTTTCTCATATTTATCTCTGAAGTACCCAACAGCATCTTTTGCAAGGAACTTATTAAAGAAAGATTAGAAGTCGAATTCATAGTGGAGATTCGGACACTCTTTATACGATACACGGATACTATAATCTTTGATGCTTATCATTTTTTTGTTCTCCTTTGTTGATATATGAATGTATGATAAGAAGAAGAAAAAGATTATTTGGGAAACGTGGTTTCCAAAGTTTGCTTTTTGGGAGATATATGGAGAACGTCAAAGAGTTATTTCATCAGTTTATTGATGAACTGAAGAATGACGTGAGGAATAAAGCCCTCGTCACTGCTGCTGAAAAGTTTCTTGTTGAAATAGAGAATAGTAGCAAAGAGATAAGAGAGCCAGAGGACCTTGAGGAGATTCTTCGTTCCAGTAAGACTGGAAAAGAGAAGAAGAGAGATCTTCTTCTTAGGTTCTATAGTTTTTTTGAAAATAAGACAGGGATATCTGTTGAATCAGACTTGGAAGATAAGGTGGTCGTTGACAATTCCCAAGAACGTCTATTTGCTATTCTGCAATATACCCAGACGCATCCCATAGAAGTTGAAGCTATGGCGGATTTTTTCATGACAAGCACCAAATCCATGGGAAAGATTGCTGCAAGTCTGGAAAACGGCCAAAAGTTAATGGGAAAAGAGATAAAGATTCCAATTGAGAGGGAAGGATGGAAGCGGTACAGCAAAGTGAGTTATCATCCAATACTTCTAAATCTAACAATGCCTGAAGTCACTGCCATGACTATTGGATTGATGGAAGTCGCGAAGGAAGAAAAGCTATACTCTGATCAGTTTGAAAGAGTTGCAAGAGAGATATATAAAGGCCTTACTTATTATGGAAAAGGATGCCTTTCGAAGCTGATTAAAGCCAAGGGAATGACCGAAGCCTTCTCAAGAGAGATCAGAGACTATGAAGATAGTATTTCTGATAATATCATCGCAATGATGAAGACAGAAAAGCCAGGTACTATCCAGATAAACACAAATGGTACCGACTACTTGTTTATTGATTGCTTTATCATTGATAATAAAGAAGATTCTATACTAATTAGAACTAAAAATGGAAAGGAAAGATGGTTTTCTATTTCTGACGTGTATAGTTGTGAGTGTCATCAAGATAGAAACGATGACTTTGAATAAATAGGGGTGTTTCTTTATGCTTAGATATTTCGACATAACAGGTGGGGACAAGAAGAAACTCATTGAGACTATCAGCTCATATTTAGATATTGAACCTGAGTATCAAGGTCCTCCTACCAAAGGATATATCATTGGAAGATATATGGTCTTATATAACGGAAACATATTGAGCGGTGAAGATAATGAAGAAAAAATAGATGCTCTTATTGGTGTTTTGAGCAAAGCAGGGTTTAGAATAGAAGAAGATGTGAAAAAAAGAATAAATCTATAGGTCTTCCCATTAGTGGGATTTCCTCGGAATTGCTTTTGACGGTAATTATTCCAAAAATAAGATTTGATAAAAAACTATCTATCGAAGTCGTAGGAGTCGCTTAGAGATCCCCCATCTATATGTATTGTGTTATTATCCATGGAGATGGCTTAAAAGGAGCAATATATTCTTCTCTCAGTTAAACAAGAAAGACTATAAATTGTTAAACCTGTAGATATTATTGAGCATTGAAAATAAGAATCTGACTCTTAAATTAAAATGGTTTGAAGCGGTGAGTAAAAAACTCAATTATTTGGTTTTACTTCTTTGATTAAAGGCTATAAGGTTAGCCAATTTCTATTATTTGAGTATCAGAATAAACAGGGGAAAAAGGTAGTGGTTGCTGAAGTGTTACAACACGCATTCATCGAATTGTGTTTTTTTGTGTAGAACAAAACGCAATTCCATGCATTTTGACGGCTTGAAGGAGTAAACGCACCCCGGTAGCCTTTATGAGCTGCATTTAAGTTTTTGCACATTTTAACGAAAGGGTATATAACAAAAAGTTTTTTTATTTGACTAATTTGCCATACTATATGTAGGATAATGAATACAAATGCTTTTAAATTTTCGATGATGTGGTGATCTGAGAAATCATTTATTTCTCTCCCTAAAAAAGGAGATAGAATGGATATTCCAAAAATTTTTACCACAAAAGAAGACATCGCCAATTGGTCGATACGTAGAAAAGAAATATTAAAGTTATTTGAAGATAACATATATGGCAAAATTCCAGATGTAAGTTTTGATCTGGAAGAGTTTGGAAGATGCGAACATCTTAGCCTTGAGAATGGTTATTTCAAAGATGTATACAGACTATGGATTTGTCGGAACAGTAAGATGTGCGGACTCTCTGTGGAATTGTTTTACAAGAAATCCTCAGAGCCTCTTCCTTCTGTTTTTATCGTTGATCCTTTTTCAAACAATCCCTATATAAGACCTAGTGCGTTAGAAAGATTGAGGATAATGGATCAGAACTGGTATATTGCTTCTCAAGGGTATATTTGTGTTTGCGTTCATGTTGATGAGATATGTTTCGATGACCCAGATAGATACAAATGGGGGTTCTTCGAACTATTAGACAAAGATGATAATAATCCTACTAGTGCCATCTCTGTTTGGGCTTGGGCTGTTGAAAGAGTAAGAAAGCATTTAGAGTCTAATCCAATTTTTGATAAATCCAGAATGATTGTTTCTGGTTGCTCAAGGGCTGGAAAGACTGCTTTGTGGTGTGGAGCAAATTTTGAAGGATTTACTGGAGTTTTTGCATCTGTAAGTGGTTGCACTGGAGCAGCTATGCATAGAGGAAAGACTGGCGAAAGAATCGCGGATATAACGAAACAGTTTCCTCACTGGTCATGCCCTAAATACGCAGAGTATGCTGGAAAAGAAGAATCACTTCCAGTTGATCAACATATGCTTTTGTCTCTTATTGCACCACGTCCATTATATATTTCGTCTGCTTCAGAAGATGATTGGGCTTGTCCTAAAAAGGAATTTGAGTCTTGTGTATTGGCAGGAGAAGCCTACAGAGCACTTGGAAAGAGAGGATTAGCCTCTGAAGAATTCCCTGAAACCAATTCTCCAATTATCGGAGGAGATATACAATATCATATCAGGAAAGGGCCCCACGGAATATATATGTATGACTGGGAGCAAGTAATTCCGTTCTTTAATAGAGAGTACAGTTAATGCTTAAATCTAGGAAAAGACAAAAGACCATAAAAGGTAAACTTACAGTAAGGAGCACGGTATTGTTGCTCCTTACTATAATATTACTTGTTACTTGTGTCTCAATAATCATTACAAAGTTTCAGTATAACGATGCTATTAGATTAAACTCAGAGTTGGTTCGTATGATTGGAAGAAGCTTTGATGATACTCTTTTGGCTTTTAAACACCAACTAGATTTTGTAACGATGAATGTAGATTTCCAAAAAGAGCTTAAGCTTGTTCCCCCGGATCAAGCAGATGGTTCAAATGAACACTGGGTAAAATTAAGGACGTCTACAGTAAACAGCATCCTTAATCTTGATAGTATTGACTCAGTATATCTTTATTCGTTGTCCGGCCAAGTTTTAATGAAATGGAATTTTAAAGCATCATCTATCGTTTATGACCAATATTTATCTAAGTTTAACGAAGAGAATTATTCCATGGATGGAAAAGTAACGACAGAGATGATCGATGACTGCCTTACTTTTAATAGAACAATAAGAGATACGACAACATTGGAAAAACTCGGTTATGTGACTATGTTGTTTGATAAAGACAAATTAGAGTCACAACTTAATGAGATATCTGGCTCAGAAGGAAGATAGTTGGCTGTTACAGACAAAGAAGGTAACTTCATTGTTGGAAGTAAAAACAGCACTTTGGTGATGGACAGCATCTCAAAGAATAAAGACTCATCATTAGATGATGGTGCATTTATGTTCATAAGAACAAAGAAAATGCTTGTTAGTAAATATTATTGCTTAAATGACGATTGGATTCTTTATTCAATTGTTTCATACAATAGTTTGCTTACAGCAACGTCCCTTGTAAACAAGATCATTGTTATAATAGGATTATTCATGGTTTGCATTGCTTTTTGGGTAGAAAATCATACAGCAAATGAAATTGTAGAACCAATATATGCAATGTTGAACACGATTCATAAAGTTTCAGAAGAGGATTATAGTGTACTTGTCAATATCGCATCCAATGATGAGACACAAATCCTTGCAGATAATATAAACATTATGGTCAGCAAAATAGATAATTTAGTTAATATAAATTTAAGAGACGAAATAAGATACAAAGATGCTCAGCTTATAGCACTTCAAGCTCAGATTAATCCTCATTTTCTCTACAATATGCTTGAATGTATATGCTGTTTATCAGAGTTGGGGAAGAAAGACGAAGTAAGAAAGGTTACGATTGCTTTTTCCCGCATGATGAAATCAATAATAACAGGAGAGAAAACTACAACTCTTTACGAAGAATTAGAGTTTTGCAAAGAAGTTGCAGATTTATATAAAGTATTGATAGATGGTGAATTAGAAATATCAATTGATGATGGATTAAATGTAAATGAAGTCTTTGTTCCCCGACTAATGATTCAACCTTTGGTAGAGAATGCATTTATTCATGGCATTAAGCCATTGGGAGAAAAGGGAATAGTCCTTGTTTCCGTTTCAGAAGATTGCGACACTTTAGTCATTACTATTTCAGATAACGGTGTAGGAATGTCTCAAGATATGGTCAAAAGCATTAATAGATACTTGGAAAATCCAGATAGTAAAGATGTTGATAACATAGGATTTGGAATGAAAAATGTGATTGATAGGATTTCTATTTTCTATGGACATAAAGCTAAAATGACGGTCCTGAGCAGTATAAACTGGGGAACAACCGTAGAAGTGGTAGTGCCATATGAATAATAACGCCTATACAGTTTTGATTGTTGATGATGAACCAATAATCGTTGAAAGTCTAACTAGAAATATTAATTGGAAAGAACTTGGTTTGAAAATTATTTCAACCGCTCATGACTATTATTCCGCTATATCTGCTATTGAAAGATGGCGGCCAGAAATAATCATTACAGATATTGTAATGGCAGGTAAAAGTGGACTTGATTTGGTAGAATACTGTTCTTCCCTGGATTATGATGTGCAAGTTGTAATTATTTCTGCTTATGACGATTTTTCCTTTGCTCAGAGAGCTATGAAATACGGCGTTATGCATTATGTAGTAAAACCGATAGATTACTCTTCAATTGTCCACTCACTGATACAAATCAAAGAAGAAATTGAAAAAAGGAAGAGATATTCACCACAAGAGGTGAGAGATAAGCTTGAAAAAAATGAATACGAATATGCGTTGTTCTCTGCTGCTACAAATAGTTTAAGTGTTTCATCCGAGTGGTTAAGCCAATATCCTTTTTTAAATAAGATAAAAGGAATTTGTTTGTCGATAAACTATTATAATATAAAGAGAAGTTATGAAGATTTTCTAATAAAAGAGGAAAAGCGGATTGAGTTAATCTCTAATGGTTATTTTGATTCTATTTTCTTCAGGACTCGCGAATATGGATTTTCGGCAATCCTTTTATCAAAAAAAGATAATTATAATTCTTTTGAAAAGAAACTAAACGGGATTATTCGTGAATTCATTTCTACAAAAGTTCATTCAGAAATAATATGTGCTGTATCTGTAGGTGGTTCTTTCTCCTCTCCTGAAGAACTACATAAGAGCTATAAAATTTCCGAAAAAGAAGTTGATTATGGCTTTTTTGCGGAAAAATCATGCCTTTTGAATAGAAGTGAAGAAAACCTATCGGATATTGTGTTTTCATATAATGAAATACCAGGGAGTGTAGTATCTATGCAAGAGGGTGCTTTGATAAAGACCCTTAGCGATTACAGAAAGTTTCTATCAACCTTGACCCCTTCGTCTGCAAAAGCAAATATGAGAGAAAATCGAGTGAGAATAACCTCATTGGCTTTGAAGGCAGGTATAACTCATACTACTGTTTTTGAGAATGATTTAGATAACAAGAGCTTTATGGTAATGTTTGATGAATTAAGACAATATGCATTAGAGATCAATCGCCAAATGCAGAGCGTTTTGCAATTGGTGGATAGAATCAGAGGATTAGATTTAAATCTTTATCTTGATTGTGATTTTACTTTATCTAAACTTGCAGAGATGTTAGAGGTCAACAATGCTTATTTAAGTAGAGTTTTCAAGAAAGAAATGGGACAGAATTTCGTAGACTTTCAAACAAAAATACGGGTGGAGAAGGCAATAGATCTGCTTCTTAACACAAAATTATCCTTAAGTGAAATATCTCTTTCTTGTGGTTTTTCTGACAAGCATTATTTTGGTCAAGTTTTTAAAAGAAAAACTGGAAAAACACCCGGTGAGTATAGAATTTGTAAACCGAAAAAGTAAAGATTTTACCCTTTTAAGTCAAATATTAAACCTTGTGATAGTTTCTCCTTTCATCAAAATTAGATTAGGGTGCTCACCACATCACCAAAATGGAGGAAAAACATGAAAAAACTTATTGCAACCAGTTTAATTATTCTTTTAGCTCTTGGACTAGTTTTTGCAAACGGATCAGCAGAAACATCTAAAGAAAAAGTAAAGACACTGGATATGTTCTGGTGGTCTGATGGAAACGAAGGAAAGGTTATGCAGAGTCTCATCGATGAGTATGAGTCCATGCATCCAGAAATAAACATTAATATGATTGAAATTCCTTTCAATGATATGTCAAACAAGATTATGATGTCTGTTGCAGGCGGAGAAGCTCCTGCCATTACAAGAACAACAGAAGGAATTAGTAATTCTTGTTATGAAGCATTCGTTGATATTGGTCAGTACACGGATGCAGATGCTCTCATTGCTCAGTTCATTCCTTCAATCGAATCCTATTATGTTAAAAACGGTAAGGTTATATCCATTCCTTCAGATGTTACGGCAAACGGATTGATCTATAACAAAACAATGTTTGATAAAGCTGGAGTAGAAGTACCGACAGGACCAGATGATATTTGGACTTGGGATGAATTTGAAGTAGCATTAAAGAAGGTTAAAGAAGCAAACGGCCTTGAATATGCTATGGCTATTGATAATGCAACACATAGATGGGCAACAATGTTGTATGAGTTCGGTGGAAGCTTTGCTAACGAAAACGGAGGTAATCTTGGTTCTCCTGAATCCAGAGATTGCATTGAAACAACACTTAGACTATTTAAGGAAAAAGTAATAAACCCATCTCCTTGGATTACATTTGAAGATGCAGGAATTCTTTTCCGTGGTGGTTTAGTTGCTTGTCAGCTTTCAGGAACATGGGAAATGCAGAATTACAATGCAAACATCAAAGATTTTGAATGGGGCGTAACATATATGCCTAAGAAAGTTATGAGATCTTCTGTTCCAGGTGGAAAGCAACTTGCAGCAGTACAGGGATCTGGATTAGAGAAGGAAGCTGTTGAATTTATCCTTTGGGTAACAGATAAGGAACAGTCAAAGAGATATTGCGAAGAATCAATGTTTGTATCACCAAGACTTGACTGCGCTTCCCTCGACTATGCATTCTGTTCAGACTACTTTGCAGTATTCGCAAATGAACTTGCCAATACTTCAAGTGCAGCCGCATTTGACTGGGGATATCCAGGATTGTCAGCAGCATTTGCTGTTGATGCAACCTATGATTGGCCTAAACTTATCAGTGGTGAAATGTCTGTCGATGAATTCATTACCAAGATTGATGGAAACTCTACAAAACATATCCTCGGTAAATAATTCTTAAAAAACTCTTATGAACCGGGAATAGTCCCGGTTCATAAAATAATTTGGAATAACACATGAAAGGAAAAAATTTAAAAAATAATAAATCATTAGAGTATCGATTATTTCCGTATTTAATGGTTTTACCCAATTTTCTCATTTTTCTTGTATTTATAATCATTCCATTTTTTTATGGAACCATAATTTCTTTTGCTGATTGGAAAGGAATCGGTAAAATTAATTTTATTGGTTTAGGAAACTATTTTGAACTGTTCTCTGATTCAGGTTTTTGGGATTCCCTTCTAAGAACCACAAAGTTTGCACTTTGCAGCTTGCCGTTTATAATAATTCTTCCTTTGTTTTTTGCTGTAATGCTAACCAAGAATCTAAAAGGGAAATATATTTTTAGAACAATTTTTTATTGGCCTTCAATGATTTCATATATAGTTGTCGGTATCGCTTTCCGTTTTATTTTTGGTGATTCAACAGGAGTAATAAACTATCTTCTTCAATTGTTCGGTTTGCCAAAGTTTAGCGTAATGACCAACACGACAGGAGCTTTCTGGATTCTAATACTAGCGAATCTCTGGTTTTCAACAGGGTCAACAATGGTGATCTTTATGTCTGGCATTACAAATATCTCTCCTACGTATTACGAAGCTGCAGAGGTTGATGGTGCTACTAGTCGACAACAATTTTTTAAAATAACACTGCCACTTTTAAAACCAACATTATTTCTTGTACTTATTCTATCTCTGATTGGACTGTTTAAAGCATATGGAATGGTAATGCAGCTTACTTCAGGTGGACCAGGAGATGCAACGAAATTCGTAGTACAGAACATCTATGACACGGCTTTTAAGAGATTTAGGTTAGGATATGCAAGTGCTCAATCATTGGTCACAACTCTTATCCTGGCTATTCTAACAATACTACAGTTTAAAGCAAACAAAGGAGGAGAAGTAAATGACAAATAAAATAAAGAAAAGAAAAAAGGTTTCCGTATTTGCATATTTAGTTCTTATAGCTTTTTCTGTTTTATTTCTTTTTCCGATTACTTGGCTAATATTATCATCATTTAAAGGTTATATTGAGCTTTTTAAATATCCACCTACTTTGTTGCCAGAGAGTTTTTCGCCTGTAAATTATATTGATGCATTTGAAAAGGGTAACTGGTTAAGATACTTCGGCAACACTACTATAGTAACGGTTTTTTCAACTATCCTTTGTGTCTCAATAAGCGTTATGGGAGGATATGCTTTTGCCAAATATAAGTTCAAAGGGGACAATTTTTTGTTTTTGGTTTTTATATCAACCCTTATGTTGCCTTTGGAAGTTTTGATGATTCCTATTTTCCTTGTGATCAAGAAAGTAGGCTTTTATGATTCTTTGTTAGGTTTGATCATACCGCCTGCCGCCACTCCCTTTGGTATATTTCTTGTTCGCCAGTATTACCTTTCGGTTCCTTCCGAATATATGGATTCTGCTCGAATTGACGGTGCTTCTGAGTTTAGAATATTTAGAAGTATTATGCTTCCTGCTGGAAAATCAGTAATGTCCTGTTTGGCAATTTTTTCTGCACTTTGGAGATGGAATGACTATCTGTGGCCTCTTTTAGTAATTAGGAATACAGATAAATATACAGTCCAGATTGCTTTATCAAATTTTTCAGGACAGTACAATGTTGATTGGCAAACAATACTTGCAATGTCTGTTGTTACCATGGTTCCTATGCTTATTGTGTTCTTGATATTCCAGAAACAAATAATCAATGGAATGTCTATGGCAGGTCTAAAAGAATAATTAAGGTGGCAAAATATGAATAAATCAACAGTATCAGGAACAAAATCATCTGTAACCTTTTCACTACAAAATGGAGAGAAATCAACAATTCGATTTATAACTCCAGATATTTTAAAAGTAGTTTATTCCTTTGATGGTATCTCAGATGGATTGAACTCTTTTGCTGTTGTCTCTTCAAACGAAGTTAACACTTGTCCAGAAGTTAAAGATGAATTTAATCTACTTCCTCCAGTGTATTTTTCAGCAAAATATGAGGAGAATGAAATAATATTATTGGGAAATAATCTCAAAGTTGAAGTAAGTACAGACTTTTTTTCGGTAAGAGTATTCAATAAATCTGGTCGCATAATTCACGAAGATATTCCGGAAATAGGATACTTCCGAGATGACAATAAAAGAATAAACCACACCTTTGCTGTCAACGATTTCCATAAGTATTATGGAACGGGGGAAAGGACTGGAGAATTAAATAAATATGGTCATACAGTAAAAATGTATTGCTGTGATTCAATAGGGTATGATCCTATACATACAGATCCTCTATACAAACATATACCTTTCTTTACTAAAGTTTCTGATGACAACAAATGCTATTGTGGTATTTTCTATGATAATACTACGGAGGGGCAAATAAACTTTGGACAGTCAAGGAGTGGATATTGGCCTCCATTTTGTAGAGCAACCTTCGATTCAGGAAGAATAGAGTATTATATCATCTCTGGCTCTTCTTTTTCGGAAGTCCTGAATAATTATACTTTATTAACAGGAAGACAGAGGCTTGTCCCATACTATGCGATGGGATACATGGCTTCAACTATGTACTATACAGAGCAAGCAAAGGATTGTGATAAAGGAATAGAACATTTTGTTGAGCAATGCGAAAAGTATGACATCCCCGTTGATTGTTTTCATATGTCCTCTGGCTATACTGTCGAAAACGGAAAACGATGTGTTTTTAATTGGAATAAAAAAAGATTTCCTGAACCAGAAGAATTCTTTAAATGGATGAATAAACAGAAAGTATTTGTTTCTCCAAATATCAAGCCTGCAATGTTGACTGTACACCCACTTTATGAAGAGTTCAAAAAGAGAAAAGCCTTTATTATCAATGGAGATACAGGCGAGCCGCAGCTATTTAGATATTGGGGTGGTCTTGCTTCATTCATTGACTTTTTGTCAGAAGAGGGTAGAACTGCTTGGAAGGATTACTTGAAAAAAGAACTTCTAGAAAAAGGGGCTAAGGCCATTTGGGATGATAATAATGAGTACGAAATCGATAAGATAAACTCGTTTTGCAATGATGGGAGAAATGCAAAAGAAAATAAGCCTGTATTTGCAAATATCATGGCAAAATGTGCCATTGAAGCGTATGAGGAATTAGGATCTCTTCGTCCCTATATTCTTTCTAGATCTGGATATGCAGGAATACAGCGATATGCGCAAACATGGGCAGGAGATAACAGTACTTCATGGGAAAGTTTAAAGTATAACGTATTAACTATTATGGGAATGGGATTATCCGGAGTATCAAATCAAGGATGTGATATTGGAGGGTTCCAAGGTCCTGCTCCAGACTCGGAGTTGTTTGTGCGGTGGGTGGAAAATGGTATTTTTCAACCTCGATTCTCGATACACAGTTGCAATACAGATAATACTGTGACACAACCGTGGAGTTTTAGTGGATACACAGATTATGTAAGATCGGCAATAAAACTGAGGAACAGTCTGTCGCTATACTTATACTCATGTCTGAGAGAGAGTAATAAGCGTGGAACACCGGTAATGAGACCGTTGTTCTATGATTTCCCTGATGACAATGAATCTTGGTTACATGATTTCCAATTTATGTATGGACCATCTTTGATGGTAGCAAATGTATTTGAGAAAGGGGCTGTTACAAAAAAAGTATATTTCCCAAAAGGATGTGATTGGTATGATTACCATTCATTTAAGAGATACCCTGGTGGAACTGAATCGGAGGTTGATGCTCCTCTAGGGAGAATTCCAATTTTCATAAGGACTGGAGGAATATTGCCAAGAATAAATAGTTGCCCTAGAAACGAGATTATTAATACAAAGAAGGTGTCTTTGATAGCAGATGTTTCAACTGGTTCAACTTTTTGTTTATATCAAGATGATGGTATAACTGAACAATATAGAGATGGTGCATATTTAGAAACGAGCATAAATGTAGTTCCTCAAACAGATTGTACTCTTTTGGTTTTTAAGAAAGACGGAAACATGAACGAAATAACGGAAGAGATAGAACTTATTCTCTTGGGATCCGACATCGCTCCACTTTCAGTAACGATCGGGGACAAAACACTTTCTCCTGTATTAGATGACATTGATTACATTAAAAATAGTAACTCATTCTATTATGATCTTGGGAAAAAATGCACATATATCAGATATGAGCAAACTAGTGATAATTATTCTGTAAGAGTAGATTATTCTATCCATGATTTAATTGATATGTAGTTTTGTTTTCTTCTCATATGCAGAGAGGAACTGCTATTCGAAATCATGTCGCTCATGCTCAGAAAGCAATCAATCAATAGACAGAGTGACCTTCTATACATTCATCTTGCTTGCCATATGGTGCTTGACCTCCCGATCATATCTCATCAGAAGCGAAGGAGACCAAGCGCCATTCGGTATATCAACTATATCCTCTTGTGAATCTATCTGGTTGCGAATCTCTATCTGGCGATGCTATTACGTCCGGAGAGTGTATATCACCACATGGAGCTGACCCCGTTCTGGCTATATAGAGCCACGTTACATGGAAATGCATCCCTGAAGGAAGAGGTTATCATCAACATCCTGTTATATGTACCGTTGGGGTATCTCTTGCTCTATGCATTCCCGAAGCTCAATTGGTGGATGGAGATCTTGGCAGACCTCCTGATGCTAGGATTGATGGAAACGATATAGCTTTTCTTCAAACTTGGTCTATGCGAAGTGGATGATCTCATTTCATACACGTTTGGAACGATGATTGGCATAGGTGCGGATATGGGGTATAAGAGAATAGAATGCTCCAAGCGTTAACAAGTCGATGCGGAGGATGATATGCCTATGAAGGTAGGACTAACACGATGAAGCTCACAAGGATTGAAATAAATAACTTCCGCAGTATTAAGCACGCTGATGTGTTCTTTCCCCAGAATTCTCGAATCATGTGCATAATTGGAGCTGGTGATAGTGGAAAGTCTACCCTGCTTACTGCTATCGAGTGGGTGTTGTGGCCATCCTGGAGTCTGATTGCGACGGACACAGATTTCTATAATTGCGATACCACTAATCCTATAGAGATTACGGTGTACGTCACAGAGCTTCCGAAAGCGTTGATAAAAGATGATAAGTTCGGCCTTTATTTGCGTGATTTTGGTAAGGTCTGTAATGGAGGAGATGATGAGCCAACAGATACTGGCATAACGATTCTTACTATCCAGCTAATTATCGACGATACGTTAGAGCCTAAGTGGAATGTGATTACTGACCGCACAGATCCGAAACCAATCAGTCAGAAGGAACGGCGTCTGCTTTCACCCGGTATGGTTGGATCTGATCACGAGAAAGACTTTCGGTGGGGCAGAGACTCAATCCTACAGAAATATGCTGATTCTCGTGAAGTTCTTCACAATGCATTCACCCAGGCTATGAGAGCGGCAGTGGAAAACACAAACCTGGAAGCATTGGATCAGATGGCCTCGTCTGTGGAAGAAGTTGGCAAGCGATACGGCGTCGGTTTTAATGGAACAATTCATAATCGACTCTTGATGCAAAATGGTTCGTACTCTACGACTGTTGGTATGTTTGATGATAAGGTCCCGTTTGCACAGAGAGGTCTTGGTAGCAAACGTCTTCTTTCTATCGGTATGAACGTAGATGCCCGCGATGATGGCACCCTTGTTCTTGTCGATGAAGTGGAGACAGGTCTTGAGCCGTATCGGATTTCCGCTCTAATCAACCAGTTCAGATCTCAGTTCAAAGATAATGGCCAACTTATCATTACTACTCATTCTCGAAGCGTCGTGTGCGAATGTGGCGTTAGCGAACTCAGTGTAATTAATAATGATGCTGGAGAGCTCAAACTGCATCGACTCGATAAATTTGAGCAAATAAAGGGTGATATTTAGGGAATCATCCGAGGAGAGCCAGATGCGTTTCTGTGTAAACGAATCATTGTCTGCGAAGGTAAGACTGAAATTGGACTGCTGAGATCTTTGGATGAAAAGCTTTATGCAGATACAGGAACGCGCTTCGCTCATTATGGTGTAGGCACTGCTCTTGGCGGTGGTGGTAACAAATTCTTTTCTCTTGCCTGCCTTCTGAAAACGTGCGGTTATGACTGCTGTATTCTTATGGATTCAGATGTTGAATGCGAAGAAGCTGAGAAAGAAAGAGTTGAGGAATTGGGAGTCAGAGTCTTTTCCTGGGAAAAAGGGAATTCTATTGAGGAGCAAATATTCCAGGATTCTTCAATCTCGTGTGTCGAACAATTGATTGCCTATGCGGTAGAGATAAAAGGCATTCAAAGTGTCGAAGCTCACTTGAACAACGAGTTTAAGGATGAAACTAAGGAATACAGAGTAGAAGATGAAGCAATTGTACTTTGCGGAAATGATAAAGGAGAAGTAAGCATCGATGTTCTGCGTCGTATTGGTAAAGTCGCAAAGGGTAAAATCAATAAGAAGAACAACAAAATAGTAGGAGCATGGTTTAAAAGAATTGACCGTGGACAAGATGTTGGGAACATCGTTTTCTCATCAAAAGAGCAGATTGAAGATATGAGCCATTTCCAGAAAACGATAAATAGCCTTTTAATGTGGGTGACTGATAATGAAAGATGAGGATATTGCTCGTATCCAGTCCAAACATAATGCAGCGATAATTGCCCCAGCTGGTCATGGGAAGACAGAAATGATTACCGACTTGGTGGATAAGCTGACAGGAAAGAAGCTGGTTCTCACTCATACGAATGCTGGTGTCTCAGCATTGACGCAAAGACTGGCTAAGAAGAGGGTCAATAAAGAAAAGTATACTCTTTCCACGATATCATCATTCTGTATGAAGTGGTGCGAAGCATATCCTGCAACTGCTGGAGTTGATCAGACGATGCCGATAACGGATAGTCGATTTTACATTGATCAAACTTGCGGCGCAACGAGAATCTTTTCTCATTCTTGGGCAAGAGAAATAATAAAAAATACATATACATGTGTTATTGTTGATGAATATCAGGATTGTGTCGTTGAGCAGCATCGAATCTTTTTGGAAATTAACAGAACTGTTCCTGTATATGTCCTTGGAGATCCGTTGCAGTCTATCTTCGGGTGGGCTGGAAAACCAGTATCATGGACTACCATGGAGTTTGAGAAGGTGTCTGTTGATACGTTGCCTTACAGGTGGGCACGAACAAATGTTAAGCTTGGTCAGTATCTTACTGATGTTAGAGCTACGCTGATGCCGTCACTGGAGAAGAAGAGAGTAAGATTATCTACCATCCCGAACGGCACTTTCATTAAAAGAATGTCTCCAGCTGAAGCTCGTGGTGCCGGAATTCTTAATGAAATGAGTGGATACCAGTCTGCTCTATACATAACAAAATGGCCAAAAACTCAATGCTCATTCTCGCAACAGACAGGCGGCATATTTCAAAATGATGAGCCTCAGAACTTAAATGACCTTTATCAATATGCTCAGTATCTTGACACCGATGATGGATTAAAAATAGCAGAAACCATTTTCTCTTTTATCGAGGAGTGCGCTACACAGGTAAATACTGAACTAGGAAGCTATAGAAAGCATATAATAGACGGGGATTTCAGTTTTGGCAGGATAACAAAGCATATCGAGTTTGGTAATAGAATGCTGAAGCTTTATGAGAAGCACGGCTATAACGAAATGTTATCAGTTCTCGAATGGATTAAGTCAAATTCCACTTTTCGGTTATATCGACGTGAGTTGTTTACAGAACTTATTCGATCGATCCGATTTGCAAGAGATAGAGGGACAACGATTCACGAAGCTGCACAGCAGATACGGATGATTCCAAATAACCAAAGCCGGTATTCCAATTTTAAGAAACTCTCATCTAGGGCTGTTTTATCAAAGGGATTAGAATTTGAATGTGTAGCAATCAATCTGGAAGAGAACTATACAGCGACAGAAATGTATGTTGCTATGACGCGAGCAATGAAAACCATAATATTTATAACAGATCAGGATTCGGTTTTACTGGACG
>CAMEXG010000026.1 GCA_945947045.1 uncultured Spirochaetales bacterium
AACTCACAAACATGCTTCTTGTAATGGGCGACGAACCATATGACGAAAAGGCTTGGGAATTCGTCGGAGAATTTGTAAAGCAGCTTAATGGTTCTATTATTTCCTCCTCCAGCCAGATTTATAAGGCTACAGCAGACGGTGAATATGCAGTAGGCGTCTCATACGAAGATCCATGTATCAGCCTCTTGGAAGATGGTGCTACAAACCTTAAAGTTGTCTATCCGGAAGAAGGTGCAGTATGGCTTCCATCTGGTGTCGCAATCGTCAAGGGTGCAAAGAATATGGATAATGCAAAAGCATTTGTCGACTTCCTTATTAGTGAAGAAGGACAGAGAGGATATGCAGCTACAACAATCAGACCTGTCTTGACTTCAGTTGAAAACACAAGTCCAAACATGCCGGCATTCTCCACAATCAATGTTGCATATGAAGATATTGCATATTGTGCTGAACACAAGAAGGAATGGCAGGATCGTTGGATCGATCTTATCACAAGATAAGAATAAATAAGGAATAGACCCATGAGTGTGAATATTTCAATCAAAAATGCAGTAAAGAAATACGGAAATCTAACAGTCATCAGCGGTCTTTCCCTAGATATCAGGGAGGGTGAGTTCTTCACCCTCCTTGGTCCTTCTGGTTGTGGAAAGACTACCCTATTAAGAATGATTGCTGGATTCAATAGCATTGAAGGCGGTGATTTCTATTTTGGTAAAGATAGAATCAATGACAAAGATCCAGCTAAACGAAACATCGGAATGGTATTCCAGAACTATGCCATATTTCCAAACATGACCGTGCGTGACAATGTCGCCTTTGGTCTGAAAAACAGAAAGATTCCTAAAGATGAAATAAACATTGAAGTAGAAAAATTCCTGCATTTAATGCAGATATATGAATATAAAGACCGTATGCCTGAAAACCTCTCAGGAGGACAGCAGCAGAGAGTAGCACTTGCACGTGCTCTGGTAATAAAACCAGATGTACTGTTGATGGATGAACCTCTTTCTAACTTGGATGCAAAGTTAAGAGTGGAAATGAGGTCCGCCATAAAAGAAATACAGAATAAAATCGGCATTACTACCGTTTACGTCACCCATGACCAAGAAGAAGCTATGGCTGTCTCTGATAGAATTGCGGTAATGAACGAAGGAGTAATCCAACATATAGGAACACCTAAAGACCTTTATCAAAGACCAGCCAATCTATTTGTTGCAACATTTATCGGACACACAAATATTCTTGACGGGGATGTATTTAGCGAAGATGGAAAAACTTATCTTCGTATAGAAGGTTCTTTTATCCTTGAGATGGATAACATTCTAAGTGACTATAGAAGTGAAAACAGCGTGAAAGTTTCTGTTCGTCCTGAAGAGTTTATCATCCAAAAAGACGGAGAAAAAGGATTGGAGGCAGTTGTTGATGACTGTGTTTTCCTAGGCCTAAACACACATTACTTTGCACATCTGGATTCTGGAAAGAAAGTAGAAATAGTAATGGAATCTGAAATAGACAGCACCATTCCAAAGGGAACAAAGATTTCACTTGGAGTGAAGAAACATAAGATCAACGTATTCAATCAGGAAGGAAGCAAGAATATTGTCTCTGGAGTGAGAAACGATCTGGGAGAATGACTATGAAAAAACAAGTTATTTCTGATGGAAGAGTCAAACCCAAGAAAGATATCTGGACGGTAGTATCCATAGCTGTTTTATGTCTTTTCGGTCTTTTCATGATCTATCCCCTTGCAATGCTGTTGAAGAATGCTGTGGTAAACCAGGAAAACAAGTTTACCTTAGAGCACTTTTTCAAGTTCTTTTCTAAATCTTATTACTTCGGAACTATCGCAAATTCTTTTAAGGTAAGCCTTTCTGCAACCATTCTTGCTCTTTTACTAGGGATACCCCTTGCCTATTTTTTCAACATGTATGAAATAAAGGGAGCAAAGGCTCTTCAGGTCATTATCATACTTTCGAGTATGTCCGCCCCTTTTATTGGAGCCTATTCATGGATTCTTCTGTTAGGAAGAAATGGACTGATAACAAACTTAGTGAAAAACCTTACAGGAATTAAGTTGCCGAACATATATGGTTTTGGTGGAATAATGCTTGTATTGTGTCTCCAACTATACCCTCTCGTATTCTTATATGTATCAGGAGCGTTAAAAAACCTTGATAGTACTTTACTTGAAGCAAGTGAGAATATGGGATGCTCAGGGGCAAAACGTTTCTTTAAGCTTGTTATTCCTCTATGCATGCCTACCATCATCGCTGCTTCTCTTATGGTTTTCATGAGAGCCTTTGCAGATTTCGGTACACCGTTGTTTATCGGAGAAGGATATAGAACATTTCCTGTAGAGATATACAACTCCTTTATGAGTGAAACTGGTGGAGATACACACTTTGCCTGTGCTGTAGCCATTATCGGCATCGTAATAACTACCGTAATATTCCTCTTCCAAAGATATGTGAACGGAAAGTATAAGTTTACAATGAATGCCCTTCATCCAATAAAGAGCAAGAAGATCCATGGCATTAAAAGTGTGTTGGTCCATGCTTTCTGCTATCTGGTGGTATTCATCGCCTATGCACCTCAGATGTATGTAATCTATACATCTTTCAAAAACACTTCAGGAAAACTATTCACATCCGGTTATTCTCTGAAGAGTTATACAGATGCTTTCAGTAAACTGCAGAATGCCATTCCGAATACATTCTTAATCGGCGGATCTGCTTTGATAATGATCATTATACTGTCTGTTTTGATTGCATACCTTGTAGTACGAAGAAGTAATGGAATTAATAAGACCATAGACGTGCTCTCTATGATTCCATACGTCATTCCAGGAGCCGTAGTAGGTATTTCTCTTGTCATCGCATTTAACAAGAAACCAATGGTTTTAGTAGGAACTGCTACTATCATGATAATTGCCTTGATTATAAGAAGATGCTCCTATACCATCAGATCTTCTGTAGCCACTCTTCAACAGATTCCGATTTCTATTGAAGAAGCCGCCATATCACTGGGATGCAGCAAAATGAAAGCCTTCTTTAAAGTTACTATTCCTATGATGTCAAATGGAATAATTTCAGGTGCTCTTCTCAGCTGGATTGCAATTATTACAGAACTGTCTTCTGGAGTTATTCTTTATAATTATCGTACTACTACACTCACTATACAGATTTATACCTATGTCTCAAGAGGAAACTATGGTATTGCAGCTGCAATGGCGACAATATTGACGGTAATGACTGTCGTTACCCTAATAATCTTTATGGTTTTCTCAAAAGACAAGAAGATTACTTTTTAATAAAGAAGAGTATACTCTTTTCTCGGCCATACCCTCGAAAGTATGGCCGTTTTATATGTTATGAAATACTCTGGGACTCTATTTCTAATCGTTCAATAACTCTGTCGTTTGTATCAATTGATCCAAGTCATCCCTTCTATTCTTATGGAGGGATGAAAAGAAATCCAAGTTTCCCTCTCCTTTAATCTTCAGGTAAACTGATGGAAACTCCATCATTACACCGATGTCCTCGTAAAAGCTTCTTTTTACCTTTTTGCTTTCAGTGTCGTTTACTCTCATACTTCCTTCGTAGTCACGAATCAATCCAAACATAATCTTCTTAAGCGTGCTTTTTCCCGCCCATGAGGGACCAAGAAAAGAGAATATCTCACCGTCTTTGATTCCCACACACATCTTTAATAAATTCCTCTTTTGTATAAGAGAATGAGAGGTTTTCGGTTTCTACCATAAGTCTACTCAATGATCTGCATCATTATTCCTTTAATAATAATTATTAATATCTCATCAATGTTTTCATTTTCCGTCTCTTTCAAATGAACCATCGTAAAATATACGGAGTGAAGGGCGGAAGTTATTACATCCGCTTTGACTTTTTTTAACAGGAAGATACTTCGTCTATCTTCAGCCATCTCCAAGTCTGAAGATAGATGATTGATCATAGTCTCTTCCTTTAGTCTTAAAGACAATAGAGCTATATCGTCTTTACTTACAACAGACAAAAGCGGGTGGTCATCCGCCATTTTGTAAAACTCAAATATAAGATCAGTAGATGTATCCACATCTATGTTGTTTTTATCTAGAGATGAAAGCTTTTCGAAAACAGCTCTTTCTCCAACACCTCAAATAACAGTTCTTCTTTCCAATCATAAAAGAGATAAAAGATTCCCTTGGGAATATTGGCGCCTTTTAACAAACAATCTACGATGGTCCGTCTGACACCATACTTTATCATGGATTCTACAGCAGCCTTCTGTAGCCTCTCTTTTATCACTTCTCTTTCTCTATCAGAAAAAGCTCTAGCATAACATTTCCTTTGACTGTATTTATAATTTTAGTCAAATGATAAAAACAAGATAAGCGTCGTCAATATAAACGAACTATTCAACCTGACTAGACCAGTACACTTCTCCTTCACTTATGTAGATGATGAAAGTATAATCTAAGTATGAAAAGGCTCTCACTATTTTTCCTTATTAGTGTTATTTCTATTTTTACTGTCATTTCAAGAAACAATCAAAAGACTTACTATGCCTCGGATGACATAGTTGTCAGGACAGATAGACTTTGTATGGAAACGGGAGTATTAGGACCAACTCCTGTATCACCGATTACAGAGAAAGAAATAAAGAATTCTCTTCAAAGGATAAATGTCTCACAATTAAGTGAAAGAGAGAAAGCTGAATATTACTCAATATTATCATTGTTGGAAGAAGATAACGGTTATTCTTCTTTTGATAACATAGTCTTGGATCCAGTGATTCAAATGAGTCCTGAAATCTATTTATTCAACAACACAAAAGAAACGCTGAGAGAAGAATTCTTCATTCCTTTTAGAGACCGCAGTCACTTCCTTGATCTGGGGATACAGGCTTCTTTCAATGACGGGGCATATCTTGAATTTAACTTTCCATTTATGGATGGAGTAAAGGGATTCGATATAGACGAAGAAGGCAACACTGTCTCAGGTCAATATTTTTATAACTTCTCCAACTTCTCGTTTCTAATCAGCCCGTCATACAATGGCAAATGGGAGAATATGTTCTATAAGGACCCTTCCATACATGATGACCACTACACTCTAGAATATATTCCTGTAAAGATTATTACTTCTATCGGAACAGATTATTGTAATTTCTTAATTGGTAGAATGAGACAAAGCTTTGGCAACGGCATTACCGGGAATATGATTCTCGGTGATACTCTGACTTATCAAGAGACCATGAGGCTATCCTTCTTCTCTGAAGTCTTCTCCTACTATATGTCTCTGACCCACTACGATAACGCAGAAAACAAACAGTCCTCCAGCTTTGATGGCCTCCATCAGCAAAAATCTGTACATCGTTTTGACTTTAATATTCTGAATAAATTTAGAATAGCAATCAATTTAGGGACACATTTCACTACCAATAGCGCATTTGACTGGAGAATGATGATGCCTCTTATGATTAACCATAACCGTTTTAACTTCAGCGAAAGCGAGCGTGTCGTAGACGGAGATGAAGCGAATAACATTATGGGACTTGAAATGGAGTGGGCCATATATAAAGGATGGAGACTAGGCATGGAGTTTGCACTCGATCAATATCAGTTGTCCATTGAGACAGGAAGCAATGTAACCAATGCTTATGGTTTCTTGATAAACGCAAAAAACACCACAGTAGTTGAAAAAGGCTCATTCTATTCATTTATAGAATTTGTTTATACAAACCCTTATCTTTATCTGAATCACAAAAAGAATGACGACGACGGTTCCTTCAACTACTGCTTCGACCATATTGCAGGATACAGTTATTGGTCTCAAAACGAATTGAATTACATTGGTCATGAATTCGGACCTGATGCAATAGGCTTCTCTGTAGGTTCTTCTTTTATCGCAGTTGAAGATAAATGGAATATCGGTCTGACGACGACTTATATTATTCATGGAGAAAAGGGAAAAGAAGCATACAGAAGCAAAGTGAGTGAAAGGAATGGAAATGCAAAAACACCTACAGGCACAGCCGAATATACCCTTAGATTTGATCTTGAATCAGGATATAGAATTAACAGAAATCTATCCATTCAAGGAAAAGCTGCAGCCATATTCAATAAAAACTACCAAAACCAAGAAAATGCCTTTAAAAAGAGAATTCAGTGTTCAATAGGCTTAAAGTGGACAATAATTTAATCATAAATACCCGTCCAATGTTGAATAATACTGAATATAAACTTTGCATCAGATTGGATAAAGAATTTTTCACCAAGGCATAAACAAATACAAAGCCACTATTCAAATTGGACGGGGGCAGTAATTTTATTGATTATTATCCTCTAAAACATTAAAACCCATTGCCTTAATCTTTGATTTCAGTTCATCAAGTGAGAACTTTCCTTCTTTTGCAGCTTTTATTATCCCTGGCCCCAGAGACATAGTTATCGGTCCCTTGTAATCACTCATTGTTATTCTTGACAGTTCCTTTGGAGTCCAACCTCTGTTTGAATATAAGTGAGAGTTGTTGTTGAACTCCATATAAAGAGAGATGAGCATATTAAGCTGTTTCTCAGAAAGAATAACGCCGGTTTCTTGTAAATCTTCTATAAAACTGGAAATGAGTCTACTGGTAGAAAGCCAACCACAGAAGAGAAGTATTCTGTGTCTTCTAAAGATTTTCTCTGCAACATTTCCACTATGAAAAGCCCAAAACTCATTAATCTTCTTTTCTTGAGCGGTTTTGGGACCACCTTCACAATTTCCGCTCACCCAGTCTAGTTCAAATTGTTCGCCGTCAGTCAAATATGAGAAGTCCTTCAGTTTTTTTCCTTGATGAGGAGACGGTTTGGAAATCTCTTTATTATAACGTTTGGTCAATACAGGAGAATCTGCCCTGAGGTTTTCGATGTATTGAAACAATCTCTTTTCTTCTTCTGTCACCACATGACCTTTATACTCCAAAAGGTTTTCAGGAACATAATATGGCTTATTTGATACCATTTCATTCAGCTGATGGAAAACATGGATCGATAAAAAATCAAGGATTTCATGGTTGATAATATATCTTTCCTGATCAGTTTTTTTCTCAACAATATACAATTCATCTATTTCATAAATGTAGTAATCATGTACTTCTCTTCTTGCTATAGAAGAGAAAGAAAGGATATCTTTCCTATGGATTTTTACTGCTTCTGCTTTCTGTGAATACTCTTTATACACCTCCCAGAGATCACAAAGAGAGATGATTCCATATAAAGCAGAAGCTGAATCAAAAAGCTTTCTTAAAAAAACGATTTTTTCCTCCGAAAGATTTGATTCTTTATACATTTTATCAAGGGTTTTCTGCGATAGTGGCTTTGGATAAGACATGTTTTCTCCTGGCATTTCCAATTTTTTAAATAGTGTTTTTACATGATGATACTATCACTACTTAGGCTGACGCTATTACTTTTTGATTGAATAAATATCTCTCTATTTAACATCGTCTATATGAGTAAGTTTTTGCTTTTATGCCCCACTAGCGAGGTGATGGATTACTCTTTTTCATAAAGCTTATGTGTAAAGCAAGAAAAAGTGCCTGTGTGGCATGCAGGTCCATCAGGGATCACCTCCACAACGAGAGCATCGTCGTCACAGTCACTTGTAATAGACACTACGCGCTGGAAATTACCGCTGGTTTCACCTTTGAGCCATAGCTTTCTTCTTGAACGGGACCAAAAACATGTCAAACCTTTTTCCAATGTAATGGAAAGGCTTTCTCGATTCATATAGGCAAGGGTAAGGACTTGTTTTGTTTTTGAGTCCACAACAATCGCAGGAATGAGGCCCCTCTCATCAAACTTCAGATCATCTATATTTACCACCATTAAACCTCCCTGACAGGAATGCCGTTTTTCTTCATTTCTTTCTTTAATTCCGATATCTTTACTTCACCATAGTGGAATATAGAAGCAGCTAGTCCAGCGTCCACCCTAGGTAGAGTTTTAAATAGAGTTATGAAGTCACGGGTACATCCAGCTCCACCGCTGGCAATAACGGGAACATCTACGCATTCAGAGACTGCCTTAAGCATCTCCAGGTCAAAGCCCTTCTTTACGCCGTCTGTATCGATACTGTTCAAGACTACTTCTCCAGCTCCGTTTTTAACGCACCTTACAATCCAATCGATTGCCTCCATGCCCGTATTTTCTCTTCCACCCTTGGCAAATACTCGAAATACGCCATCGACCCTCTTTACGTCTGCAGAGATGACGACACATTGACTGCCATATTTAAGTGCAGCTTCAGTAATGAGACCAGGGTTTCTGATTGCTCCTGAGTTTACACTTACTTTATCCGCCCCGCACTTAAGGACTATGTCAAAGTCGTCGATAGTATTTATTCCTCCTCCTACAGTAAGAGGTATAAATACTTTAGATGCTGTCTCTCTAAGAATATCTGTAAAAAGCTTTCTACCGTCGGATGAAGCTGTGATGTCGTAGAATACCAGTTCGTCAGCCCCGCCTTGGGAGTAATAATCGGCCAGGAGTACAGGAGAAGAAACATCCTTTAAGCCAGAGAAGTTCATACCCTTTACAACTCTTCCATCCCTTACATCGAGACAAGGTATTATTCTTTTAGTTATCATCTACAAGCCTCCAGAGCATCCTCCAGTTTTATATCCCCTGTATAATATGCCTTTCCAATTATTGCGCCATATATATCCAAAGCTTTCAGTGCCTTTATATCCAGCAAAGAAGAGACGCCACCTGAAGCTGTCACCTTAAGTGACACCTCGTTCTTTATTCTTTTATATAGATCCACATTGGTTCCCTTCATTGCTCCGTCACGGGAAATATCAGTGACGATTACACTCTCGACGCCTATTTCCTCCAGGTCTTTCAGAAATTCGATTCCATCTTTTTCCGATGTCTCAAGCCAGCCTTTTACTGCAACTTTTCCATCCTTCAAATCTACGCCTACAGCGATTTTTGAGCCATGTTTTCTTACTGCCTCTTTAAGAAAAACAGGATCCTTAAGAGCCGCAGTACCGAGTATTACCCTGGACACTCCTGCGTCCAAGTATCTCTCCACAGTCTCCATATTTCTTATCCCGCCGCCGATTTCACTATATAAGCCCTTTACCTCAGATATTCTTTTTAAAATATGGATGTTTATTGTCTCTCCGGTTCTTGCACCGTCAAGATCCACAATATGTATGGCGGTGCATCCTTTTTTTACAAAGTCTTCCGCAAACTCCCAAGGTCTATCGCTATAGACGGTGACCTTATTATAGTCACCTTTATAGAGCCTTACGGCTTTTGTGCCGAGAATATCTATTGCAGGAAAAAGAATCATATTAAATCTCCACAAAGGCCTTAAGAATAGAGAGGCCTACTTCTCCGCTCTTCTCCGGGTGGAACTGACACCCAAAGACATTACCCTTTTCAACGCTTGCTGTTAGAGGTGCCCCATAATCAGTGACTGAAGTAGTATCGCATTCACACCCTACCGCGTGATAAGAGTGGACGAAATATACATAGTCACCGTTTTTAATATACTTAAAGAGTCTGGAATCCTTCTTAATCGAGAGAGCATTCCATCCGATATGAGGAATCTTCAGTCCCTTTGAAATTACTTCTCCGATGGCCCTGACCTCTCCCGGTATCAATCCCAGTCCATCATAGACTCCGTCCTCATAGTCTTTATCAAATAGAAGCTGCATTCCCAGGCATATTCCCAGTATCGGCTTGCCCTTTTTCACAAGACTTAATATTCCATCCTCAAGACCACTCTCTCTTAAGGCTTTTCTTGCATCACGAAAGGCCCCTACACCAGGAAGCACAAGACGATCCGCCATTTCCAACATCTTTAAATCATCAGTCACCAGGGCTTCTTCGCCGATGGAAGAGAAAGAGCACGCTAAAGAGAAAAGATTTCCAACTCCGTAATCGATTATCGCAGTCATCAAAGAACTCCCTTTGTAGAAGGAATCTCATCTTTGGCTTCTTCATCAATACCTACTGCTTTTCTCAACGCCCTGGCCACGGCCTTAAACATTCCTTCTGCAATATGATGAGAATTTCTACCCTCAAGCTGCTTGATATGGAGAGTAATTCCTGCGTTCTGGGCAAAAGAGATAAAGAAATCTTCCAGAAGCTCCACATCAAAGGTTCCTATCTTCTCTGTCTGGAAATCGGAAGTATACTTCAGCATTCCTCTTCCCGAAACATCTACGGCGGCCAGTATCAACGCTTCATCCATTGGTAGGATTATATCTCCATAGCGCTTTATTCCCCTCTTTTCACCAAGAGCCTCTTTGAAGGCGGAGCCTAAAGCTATGGCAATATCTTCAGTGCTATGGTGGTCGTCTACATATGTGTCTCCTTTACAATAGACAGAAAGATCGAATCTGCCGTGTTTTGAAAAAAGGATGAGCATGTGGTCAAGAAAACCAATCCCTGTAGATATCTCACTATTTCCTTCACCATCGAGATTCAGAGTAAGGCGGATATCTGTTTCTCCTGTCTTTCTCATTATTTCTGCTTTTCTCATGGCTTCTCCTCCAATATTTCTTTTGTAGCCTCTAAATATATCTCCATCTGCTCCCTTGTTCCTATAGAAACTCTACACCAGGGTGCGATTCTCTCTTTATCGAAGTGTCTGACAAGTATCTTTTTTTCTTTTAGTTTTCTATAGTATTCGCCACCCTCTATTTCGGGAGAAGAGACAAATATAAAGTTCGCATTAGACGGGAGAACTCTAAAGCCTAGTTTTTCCAATTCTTTTACAGTAAAGCTTCTGTTCTCCATAATAGTTCTGCAGTTTTTTCTTGTGTACTCTTCGTCTTTTAGTATTCCTATCCCCATACTCGAAGTCATTGAATTGATATTATATGGGTTAGTAGAATATTTGACGGTATTTAGATCAGAGATAAGTTGAGGACTTCCGATTCCATATCCCAGTCTTCCTCCTGCAAAGCTTCTACTTTTGGAGAATGTCTGACAAATAAGAATATTGTCATATTTGTGAACTAGCTCTACAGCGCTTTCGCCTCCGAAATCTACATAAGCTTCGTCTATAACCACGACTCTATCAGGGTCGCTCTTTACTAGTCTTTCTATCTCGGATACTGGAACTGTCATTCCTGTGGGAGCGTTTGGGTTTGCAATAAACACCGTACCCTTCTTTCCTATGTAGTCGTCGACAGAAAGAGTAAAATCATCTCGGAGAGGGATTATCTCCGTTTTTGAACCGTTGAGAGAAGCAAAGACGGGATAGAAGCCATATGTTATATCTGCAAATAGAGCAGGATTTATGCTATCCGTGAAGGCCATGAAGGCAAAGTTCAGGATCTCATCCGATCCATTTGTCACAAGAACCATGTCTTTCCCGACTCCATAGAGAGATGCAATGGTCTTTGTCAGTTCCAAGCTGTCAGGATCGCTATAGAGGTTTAAAGCTCTGGTTGAATTGAGGGCATACTCTATGGCCTTTTGGGAAGGAGGAAACGGAGACTCGTTGGTATTGAGCTTAATAAACTCTGACATATTTCCCGGCTGCTCCCCAGGAACATAGGGAGTGAGGGAACTATACTTATCTGAAAAAAACCTGCTCATCTTATTCCTCCTTTCTGACCAGAGCGCTTCTGGCATGAGCCTCTAATCCTTCTCTTCTGGCAAATAGAGCTACATCGTCTGCAACAGAGGACAAAGCAGATTGAGTATAATATGTGAACTGATACTTCTTTACAAAGTCATCCACCGAAAGAGGACTGGAGAATCGTGCAGTGCCACTTGTAGGTAGAGTATGGTTAGGTCCTGCAATATAGTCTCCTAGGGCCTCGGGACAGTTTCTTCCAAGAAATACGGAACCAGCATTGTGGATTTTGTCCAAGTAATCGAAAGGATTATCTACACATACTTCCAAATGTTCTGGAGCTATTCGATCACTGACCTCAATCGCTTTTTCTATGGAATCCACCACAATAATCTTACCGTTAGTGTCTATGGAGGCACGGGCTATCTCCCATCTAGGAAGGAGAGAAAGCTGGATTTTAAGTTCATCTCTTGTTCTTTCTGCCAATTCCTGGCTGTCTGTAATAAGGACTGCAGATGCGTTTTTGTCGTGTTCCGCCTGGCTCAGCATGTCTGCCGCAACTACGCTGGGGTTTGATTTTCCATCTGCGATGATAAGTATCTCACTGGGACCGGCGATCATATCGATTGAGACTACTCCGGAAACCTGCTTCTTTGCTTCAGCTACATAGATATTCCCAGGACCGACGATTTTATCTGCTCTAGGAATAGACTCTGTTCCATAGGCAAGTGCAGCTATGGCCTGAGCTCCTCCCACCTTGAATACTCTGTCAACTCCCGCAACATATGCTGCAGTAAGCACGGCAGGATTGAGGATGCCATCTTTACCAGGAGGAGACACCATAATCACAGAACTGCAGCCTGCGATTTTTGCAGGTATTGTATCCATAAGGACTGTTGACGGGTACGCAGCCGTTCCTCCAGGAACATAAATTCCTGCAACAGGTACAGGAACTATCTTCTGCCCAAGTACTACTCCGTTTTCTTCTGTCATTACAAAGCTGTTTCGCACTTGCTTCGAGTGATACTTTCTTATATTTGCTGCAGCCTTCTCCAAGACTCTGATAAACTCACTATCCATAGATTCTACGGCAGCTTTAATCTCGTCTCTACTTACTTCTAAAGTACTTATATCAGCTCCGTCAAACTTCTTCGAATATTCACGAAGGGCTTCATCGCCTCTACTTTGCACATCTTTGATTATTGCCGAGACAATGCCTGAGACATCTCTTGAAGATGAGGACCTAGAGAATATTTCGTCATCAGACACTACTCCATATTTCATTATTTTTATCATCAGTTTTTCTCCTCTATTTGTTTCTCCAGGCTATTTATCACTTTGATAATGTCATTTTTCTTAAACTCAAATGAAGCTTTGTTCACTATGACACGTGCAGAAATAGGCATGATGGTCTCGATAACCTCAAGTCCGTTTTCTTTCAGTGTTGTTCCTGTCTCTACAATATCTACAATGACATCGGACATTCCCAAAACAGGAGCCAGTTCGATGGAGCCGTTGAGATGAATGATATCTATATCTCGTCCGATAGATGAATAATATGTTCTTGCAATATTTCTGAACTTTGTAGCGACTCTTATAGTTGTGCCAGGGTTATCGACAAAATCCTTTTTGGCTGCAACGCACATCCGACACTTCCCCTTCTTCAGGTCCAGTATCTCATAAACGTCTCTCTTATATTCATCGATAATATCTTTTCCAGCGACTCCGATATCAGCAGCACCCCTCTCGACATATACCGAAACATCGCTTGGTTTTACCCAGAAGTATCTGACACCTGTCTCTTCGTTCTCAAAAACCAACTTTCTCGATTCCATTAATACTTCAGGGCACTCAAAACCAGCGGAAGCGAACATAGCATATACTTTCTCTCCAAGTCTCCCCTTGGGCAATGCAACATTAAGCATTCTCACCTCCCCTTAAGTACACTACTTCCCTGCTCTTCAGTTTCTGAGGAATCTTTTTCATAGTTGATACACTTCGTCCGCTTTTCCTTATTTCTTCAGCTTTTCTTAGAACCTCAGACATTGAGGTTTCATCATCATAAACGAGAGCTACGTCTAAATTAAACTCATCTCTTCCTTCCAAAAGCTTTTCCAGTGCATCCATATAAACAGCAAAACCTATAGCTTTGGCTTTCTTTCCCATTCTGGCCATAAGTTTATCGTACTGACCTCCGCTGATGACAGATTCAGGAACTCCTTTGACATATCCGCGGAATGTAATTCCATTGTAGTAGTTCATACCACCCAACACTGAGAAATCTATTCTAAGTGCATCACTGTCCAGAACTGATACTACTTCCTCCAGTTCATCCAGAGACTTCTTATCAGCACCCATTTCCCTTAGCCTTTTGATTATCTCGTCATTACTTCCACTCAACAAAAGAAGTGAACGAAGCTTCTCTAGTGCATCACCACTCTCCGGATATTCGGATATAAGCTTGTTTAATGCGGATATGTTTTTTTCTTCCATGTATTTAAGGGCTTCACTTTTTGCTTTCGGAGAAGAAATCATACCCAAAAATCCTTCAGTAACGCCCATATGGGAAATAGTCAGCATACTCTCGTCGGAGATAAGAAGAAGGCTTTTCTGTGCCAGAAGCGCCACTTCCCCTAACTCAACGCCCTCGATGTCACCAAGACACTCGATGCCTACCTGCGTTATTTCCTTAAATACTCCCGATGATGAGGACACTCTATATACTTTCTCGTCGTAGGATACTTTTGATACAGAACCCTCTTCTTCTCGAAATCCTTTGACTATTGAAAGCGTGACATCCGGCTTCAAGGCCATAAGACTTCCGTCAGTATCTGTAAATGTAATGATGTTTCCAGATACTAAGAAGTCTTTATTTCCTGCATATAAGTCATACTCTTCAAAACGACTCATTTTAAACTTGACGTATCCATATGAAGTATATAGAGATCTGAGAGAATGCACGATTCTCTCTTCACCCTTTAGTTTGAAGAGGCTTTCACTCATTCTTTTCAAGCCTCCCCAAAACTGTCATATATCCTCCGTCTCCGTAGTTGAGACATCTATTTACCCTGGATATAGTTGCACTGGAGACGCTTGTCTCTTTCGATATCTCCTGATAATTCATTCCCTTAGAAAGCATCGATGCAACCTGGAGTCTCTGCATCAAATCCTGCATCTCTTTTATAGTGCAGATGTCGTAAAAGAAGGCCCTGCACTCTTCCTTGGTCTTTAAGGATAGGATTGCAGAATAGAACTGGTCAGCCATCTTCGCGTCCAATTTTTCCATATAGAACTCCTCTTCTTTTGTTGGTTTAGTACATTAGCACTTTATTGCGATAAAGTAAATATAGACGATTTACCTTAATTTATCTGATAATAAGTTCAACAAAAGCGATATGAGTGTATAATTTCAAATACGCTTTTCTATCTATGGAGTGATTATGCAGGAATATTGGGATATCTACGACATAAACAAGAATAAGACAGGAAGAGTGATGAAGAGAAACGACTGGAATATGAAAGAAGGAGAATACTACATCTCTGTTCTTGGTGTGGTAAGGAGCAGTAAAGGCAGGAGAGAGTTCACTTGAAGCCGTCATTAGAGAAGTAAAAGAAGAGACAGGCCTCGATGTATCTAGGGCAAAGGGGGGATATCAATTCTGCTATCATAGAGATAACAAGGGGCAGAACTATATCGTGGACATTTACCGCTTTGACATGGATGTAACGGAAGAAGATCTTACCCTGCAGAAAGAAGAGACAATGGACGGCAAATTCGCAACTCTTGATGAAATAAGAAGCATCGCAAAAGAAGGAAGGTTCCTCCACTTCGATAGCATTAAAAAGGTATTTGAAGAGTAACTCCGTTTTTCAAAAAACTCTAAATCTTCTCCTATGAGAAGGATAAGCTCCGAGCCTCATAGTTTCATCCTTTGATGAAATGAAAAAAAGAGAGGAAGATATGTTACCCTGCTTTGAGAGTATATATTCTCATCTCAAATCAATTGCTCCTTACATCTATTTTTATTTTAATTAGACAAAAGCAATCAGAAAACTTACAGCCGGTATAAAAAAGAGGTCTGGTATTATACTGTCGGTAAGAGTTTCGGAGAGAGCATCTTGTAGTGATACGATAAAACTATCTAGGCAAAACAGATTTCCAGGTACAGGAAAACAATTCTTTGTTTTGTTATAAGAAGGTAAAGCATTAAAAGAAGAACCTCTACTATGAGAAGATAAGAATGGAAAATATACTTCAGATTCTATTTTGAGATAGAATTAATAAAAAAA